>JAHYJP010000294.1 GCA_019429055.1 Bacteroidales bacterium | reverse complement strand
TCCAGGAGGTCTTGATGCCAAATCCCCAGGACAGCCCTACGGTTGAAACTTTTGAGTCTGTCTTTAACTCGCTTCTCCTCTGGTAGTTGTACCCGCCGCTGACATAAAAGTTTTTGTGAGGGATAAGCTCTCCTCCAAATACCATATGCCTTAGCAGGTTCTCAAAAAAATCAGATTCCGGTCCGGCAGGTTCCCCCGCAGGGGTAGTTATGTATTGATGCGTAAGATCGAATTTCTCGAGATGCCTCAGGGTAAGTGAGAAACGGAAAGGAGCATGTGCCAGCTTTTGCGACACACCAGCCTGTATCTCAAAGGGCAGCTTTTGCTTCGGTTCACCTGCATAGGAGGTCAGTTGCAGCCCTATATTCCTGATGGATATCCCGGCTGAAAAGAGATTGCTCCGGTTATGATATGATGCCCCAAGGTCAAGTGCAAGTCCGAACGAAGTATATCTTTCAAGATGCGATAAAACAGGTTTAAGATTGGCCCCAATTGTAAAGAGAGAATCTATTTCGCGAGAGAAGATTAGCGAAAAGGCATATTCCGAAGCTGTGAAACTTCCTGTAATGATACCTGACTCATCGGCTTCGGTAAAAGAACCGTAATTAAGATAGGTAATTCCGCCGGCAAAGTTTCCAATCCCCCGGAATGTTTTAGAATACATCGCCATCCCATAATTGATTCCGGCAAAATAGTTAACATAGTTGAGTGCAATGCTCCTGCTCATCGATGAATTCAGCAGTCCGGGGTTGTGATATGCCAGGTTAAGATCATTATTATAAACAGCAACATTTGAACCTCCCAGTGAGGATACATATGCCGAATGGGTAAGATTAAGGAATTCATATACATTATCTCCGCCTGTCTGCGAAATTGATGTCAGTGACAGAGTGCAGAATATGAATATATTTAGTACTCTTTTAAGCATAAAGGTCAATAAGGTACAAAGATAGCATGATTTTAATAACGTAAGTAAGGCAGTAAGAATTGTAATCGGTAATCGGTGATCGGTGAGTCGAAAGCTGGGACCTGGAACCAGCTAAACCCACCCCTAGTCTCAGGAGGGGAACCAGTACCCAGTACCCAGTACCCTGGAACCTGGAACAAAGTTGGCAGTTGGCAGTTGGCAAGATCAGCGTAGAGCGTAAAGAGTTAAGATGGACCTGGAACCAACAAAACCCTTAATCCCAGGCTGCCAACATAAGCATAGTTTTGTTGCAGGAAAGACTAGAAGAAGTTTCCCCTCCTTTTCAAGGAGGGGTGGCCGGGATGCCTGATTATCTGATGTTTACGAAGTCCATTTCCCGGCCGGGGTGGTTGATTTGTCTTTCCGGTGTGAATCCAACGCTCGCCATGCAGCTATTTCTGTTTTCATATATTTTATTCAACATGGAAATATGGGTAGAAAGAGACTAATAAATCAACCACCCCGGCCGCATATAATCATTGTAACATATTAATTATCTGTGTACTGCGGCCACCCCTCCTTGAAAAGGAGGGGAAACTTATACCAATTATATTTCAATAAAAAAATCCTTTTGCCTTTCGTCATTCTCCCTGTATCTTAAAATTTATTAATTTAGGTGGGTTCTAAAAATTCATTTTTTTATTGATTCAAAAAAATCGCAGAACCCATTTAGCGATTTCTAAAATCAAGTTCAAATATATCAATATCTTTTACAATTTTACATCTAAAATTCTACTTTTTTATCAAATTCTATCTATCTATCTATCTATCAGCTATTTAATTGTATTATATTTAATCTAACGACTTGTTCATATCTAAACAAGTTATAAGTCAGGTTAATCAAACCAATTATACCAGATGCTCTTGCTATGCCAACCGATTTTACTGCTAATCCGTTCATACTTTGCTCCATAAACCCGAATACATGCTCCACTCTTGCTCTTGTTTTTGATTTTTCCCTGTTTTGTTTTTTTTGTTCATCGGTTAATGGTTTGTTGCGATATCCTTTTTCATGTATGCAATTACTCATCTCATATTTGCTGACAACTTTTTCCTGATCGTCTCCAGTGTAGGCACTATCGGCATATAATTCCTGGCCTTTATCTTCTTCGGTTAATAAATCATCTAATGGTTGTGAGTCATGCACAGAAGCATCTGTAACTTTATACTTATCAATAAACTTACTTTTGGTATCCACTTTTGCATGGTTTTTATAGCCGTAAAATGTTTCGTTGTTTTTCTTTGTCCATCGGGCATCAATGTCTTTATGCCTCTTTTTATTGGGTTTGTCATTCCACAATTCATCGCCTTTGCCTTCTTTTATCAACTTGTTTTCTTCTCTTGTATTGCGTTGGCGTGGGGCTACGGTAAAACTTGCATCTATCATCTTTCCCTCGTTTATAATTAATCCTTTGCCCTCAAGATAATCCCTGAACCCGTTAAATAACTTTTCTACAAGACCTTTTTTTGTTAGTGTTTCCCGAAATGCCCATACGGTTTTCTCATCAGGTACTTTATCCTCGCTTTCCAAACAGAGAAACTTTTTAAAACTTAGCCTGTCAAGTATTTGGTACTGTATTTGTGTATCGCCAAGTCCGTAATACCGTTGAAGTATCAGTATTTTAAACATCATTACAACATCAAAAGGTTTTGCTCCTGCATTATTCTTTTTGTCTTTGGTTAAAATACCATCTTCTAATGTTTTCCTAAACAACTCAAAATCAACAACCTTAGATGTTTTTTCTAATGGATTGCCAATGGCAGATAACTTTTCGTATATTTCTTGTTCGTCAAACAATCCTTTATTCCCTGTTGTTTTGTAAGTTTGTGTTTTCATATCCATGTATTTGAATATGAAAATACACAGAATATATTAATTTATAATACTGATTGTCAAATAGATATTAACAATTTTATGTTGATATTAACCTTGATTTAATTAATAGAAGTCCCCTTAAATACAAAAGATGAAAGCTTCTTTTTTTCAGGGAATATTCTTTTTACTGAAGATTTATCCGCGAAAGATGTTAACAGTCAGAGATACATTAAGAAAAGAGAAGATGCCTACCTTAAATCAAGAA
>JAHYJP010000293.1 GCA_019429055.1 Bacteroidales bacterium | reverse complement strand
AATCCATCGACTATTCCTACAATATCAGGGGATGGCTTACCGGCATCAACAAAAGGGATAACAACAACGATACCGACGATGCTTTCTTCCAGGAATTATTCTATGACAGCGTCGCTACAGTCAGTGATTTTAACTGCAACGCGCAATACAACGGAAATATCGCGGCGACCCTTTGGAAAAACTCCAAAAACGGAACGCAAAAAGGATACGGCTACACCTATGATGCCCTGAATCGTTTGAAAGCGGCATCCTATGGCGAAAGAAGCGGGGGAGCGTGGGATTTTGGAAAATACAAGGTGCCGGAGATAAACTATGATTACAACGGCAATATTACCAAGCTCGTCAGGTATGGTTTTTGCGGTCAGAGTTATACGTGCATAGATAGTTTGATCTATCATTACCATAATCCCGGAAGCAACCGGTTAATAGGTATTGTTGAGTACGCTGATCAATATTGTGGGTTCCGGAGTGCCAGTACTACGATGCCAGCATACTATTACGACGCCAACGGCAACATGAACATGGACAAAAGGAAAGGGATTGAAGCCATAGTGTACAATCATTTAAATCTGCCGGCCAAAATAGAACTTGAGAACAACAAGAGAATATATTATCTTTACGACGCGGCAGGCACCAAGCTGCGCAAGTATTATTACGAAGACAACCGGCTGATGACAACCACCGACTACAGCGGTCCCTTTGTTTACACCGACCACCACCCGGATTACATCCTCACCTCCGAAGGCCGGCTGAAATGGGATGACCACGACACTATATTCTACCCGGAATACTTCATCAAAGATCATTTGGGGAATGTGAGGGTAGTGCTAACCACCAATCCCAACCAGCATCACCTCTCACAGATCACCGACTATTACCCCTTCGGCATGGAGATCCCCGTTTCCGGCAACTCCGACAACCAGCTCAAATACAACGGCAAAGAACTGCAAATGGAAGCAAAGTTGGAGTGGTATGATTACGGGGCGAGGTTTTATGACCCGCAGATAGGGAGATTTCATACTGTTGACCGCTTCGCCGAAAAATACGTAAGCCTTACGCCGTACCATTATGCAGCAAATAATCCAATATATTACATTGATGTCAATGGAGATAGTCTCTGGATTACGCATAATACTGGATTTTTAGGATTAGGTGGTAAGCAAACCGTACTATACGAAAATGGAAATCTTTACAACAAAGATGGCTCTGCTTATACAGGTAAGGTTAAAGGCTTCTTATCAAAAAGTGTTAATGCTTTAAATACAATTAGTGGCACACAAGAAGGCGGAAATATGGTTGGGGAGTTACAATCATCAGCCAACAACTTTACTTTAGTTAAGGGAGATAGTAAATTTACTGCAATTAGTGCAACTAAAGCATATGCAAATCAAATTCAAACAGACCCAGCACAAGCGGGGACATTCCAAGCACTACAAAATGCTGGTGTTAATTTAGCTGGTGGCTCAGGCGGCACGATTTCTTGGAATCCTTCAGGAGCAACATTACCAACATTAAATGGTTCGGGCATAAATGGAACTACCGATTTAGCACATGAAATGTTCCATGGATTAGATGCAAACAGGGGATTGTTAGACAACCGGGTTGACCAGGGAATAGAGCGTAGTGAATGGCAGGCAGTTTATAGAGAAAATATGCTTCGTTCCCAATTAGGAAATACATTAAGAACCCATTATATAAAAACAGTTGATGCAAATGGGGCTTTTATAGGTGGTTCTGGTACACGAATGCTAACTCCGGCAAACCAACCAATGCTTCCAACCTGGTATACACCATAATTTAGTTGACTATGAAATATTTATTAGGAGTAGTTTTGATTTTAACATCATGTACAGTGAATAAAGACTTAACTACAGTAAAATACAGCCCAACACAAGCGCATCCAGATTATTATTTAGATGTACCTAAAGGGTATGAATTTAAGGGATATGAAGTAACCATAGAAAAAGAAAGACGCTATGTTTACAACGACTCCTCTTTTGTTTATATCACAAATTTTATGAATACACCTAATTATGAAAACATAAAGAGTTTAGGGGATAGCGTTTTGCAACTTAGATTTCAAAATGAAGAATTAACGAAACAAGTTAATGAGCTTTTAGGGAAAAATCAGGTTACAGTTTTGCCAGACACTTTTGAATTATCCGGGATGAATAGTAAATCGCTATTTTGGAAGGATATTAAAATAGGAAAGGTAAGTATTGGATATGATAATGTTCCAAAGGAAAAGAAAGAGCTCTTTGACAAATCTTTAAAAACTCTTAAAATGAAATAGCATAAAAGCCCGGCAAGTCCGGGCTTTTTGCTTTATAGTGCAGCAACATTTTTCTGGAAAAAATCCTTAAACTTCTTTTTGGTCAGCATGGTATCGATAATCTTGTAGATAACACTGCGGTCGTCTTCATCCAGTTGCTTGATCAGGTTTATTTGCTCAACGCTTGACTTGTCTTCCAGGGTTATATCCTGCGGCATATCGCCATCGAAATTAATAATCTGGTCCACCGTCATGTTGAAAAGTCGACCGAGTTTTTGCAGCTCGGAAACAGAAGGTTCACGATTGCCGTTTTCCAGCTTGTTGTAGTTGGTATATCCGATGCCCAGCTCAGAAGCTACCTGTTTTTGCAGCAATCCGCTTTGTTCGCGAAGTTTTTTGATGTTAGCGCCAATACTCATGGTGAAAAAATGATTTTGTGCAAAAGTAGCGAAAAAGTAAATTTTTAGCAACATATTGCGATTTTTATTAACTAATGGTTGCGATATAGGAAATTTTATTTTAGTTTTGTGGTTGAATAAATCGCAATAATTTTTTTTTTGCAATGGAAATCAAACAGATCAAGCAACAGTTATCCATTCTCCAGGTCCTGGTTCACTACGGCCTCGCTCCTGACCGCAACCACCGGCTGGCTGTAAGGTACTCCCCATTCTTTAGACCACGGATCTGTTTTTCTTAATTGAATTTATTAATCCTATTTGTATTGTTATTGCTGTTAATTTCGGGAAATAACTCGAAGAGTTATTCTCGATATTAACAGCT
>JAHYJP010000292.1 GCA_019429055.1 Bacteroidales bacterium | reverse complement strand
GCATTTAAATCTCTTAATGGCTAAAGCCCTTTTGTTTTTGATATCTCTGTTCACCGGGCTGAAGCCACGGTGTAAAAGATCCGTTTTTCCGAAAGCGAATAGAAATATGGAATTTGTCGTACACCCACTGCCTGCTGTTCACCGTTCACCGTTCACCCTTCACTGTTCACTGTTCACTGTTCACCGTTCACCCTTCACTGTTCATCCTTCACTGTTCACTGTTCACCGTTCACCCTTCACCCTTCACTGTTCACTGTTCACTGTTCACTGTTCACTGTTCACTGTTCACTGTTCACCGTTTCAACTTCTTTTCATCCTCCATCAATCCCCCTGCAATAGCCAAACCTTCCGCTCTTTCCATCACTTCCGGCTTTGCATCATACGAATAAGCCGGGCATTTACAGGTTTTGCATGAACTTAGTGCTAAAACGAAAACAAAAAAAACAGCCTGCAGCCATTTTGTGAAATTTTGCCTGTTCAGGCCCCCAATTTCTTTACGAAAAAGGGAATGATATATATAACGGTATAAATACTTCATAGCAATTTGAAACTTCAATATATATTATACAACATCAAATGGTGTTAATCGCTTTATCTTAGCGAAAAAAACCAGGATTTATTGTCAATAATTAAAAAAATTGAAGTAAAAT
This sequence comes from Bacteroidales bacterium, assembly GCA_019429055.1. Lineage (GTDB taxonomy): Bacteria > Bacteroidota > Bacteroidia > Bacteroidales > UBA7960 > SKVR01. The sequence continues at coordinate 2,408 of JAHYJP010000292.1, read as the reverse complement.
TGCAAAGAAAAACGTGAACAGACCTGCGGGTAACACAAAATTTGTCAACAATTGATTTGGGTTATTGATACAGGTCTGTTGATAACAAAGGTAGATCAGGGATATTTTAATCCGCAATTCGTTTGTACATTGCTGATAAATTTTATACGTTTGCAATGTTTATTATAATTATTGGAAGGATGACGACAACTAAATTAAGATGAAAAGATTAAATAAATTTCAATCAATCAATCAATTAAGTTCAATTTAAAAAGAAATGCTATGAGAAAATCATTTACTTGGTTCTTAAGTTTAATGGTACTCCTTACCGCCTTTGCAACCCATGGGTATGCGCAGGAAGAACAGGAAACTGTTGAACTTTATGCAGAAAGCGCCTCTTATTGTTACAACGAGGCAAACGATTACACTGTAACAATCTCGGTACGGGATTTTATTAAATTAAACCGTTTTGAGCTGGCGTTGGAATACAACGACGAAATCTTCGATTTTGTAAATTCTTCTGATGTCCATGCTTCATTAACTTCTTTAACAGTTTCAGAAGCAACAAGTGGAATTATTAATGTTGACTGGGCTGACGATGCTGTTACCATTGGCGACAATGTGAAAACGGATATCATGGTCTTTCACTTTTCGTTGTTGGGTTATCCCGGAAACATGGCTCCATCGTTTTCCAGCAGTATGGTATGGGGAACAACCAATTTCTGGTACGAAATACCTAATGGCGACGATCTACCTAATGGCGACGATCTAGTGAATACAGATGTTTATTACGATGGTTCGCTTACAGTTAACGTAGAAATGACTGGTATCGAAACCACTGTTACCACTGAAACCTGCGCCGGTGGCGATGTAACCTTAACCGTTACAGCTCCCGAAGCAGCTTTCTATCTGTTTAATGAAGATCCTGATCCCCTTGAATGGGCAGATGCATGGACCACTTCTCCTGAATATGATGTAGTTACTGGTGAAGTAGTTACTGTTCGCGTAAAAGACGCCGACGGTTGTATGTCGTTAAAACAAACGGTTATGGTTCCTGAAACCATCGAACCTGTAGCGTTTGAAGTTGAAACTCAGGATCCGGCCTGTCCGGGTGGGAGAGGTTCCGTTGTATTTCATGCAACTGGTGGAATAGCTCCTTATACTTATTATATTTCACCTAATGCTGATGGTTCAGCTGCTGTAACCAGAACAAACTTCCAGTTTTCTTATGCTCCTGGCACCTATTATGTTGCTGTTCAGGATGCCAATGGTTGCGCAAACCTTGCTGATTTGACATACTGGCAGATAATTACCATCAACCCGAATGAAGATGTAATGGAAATGTTAATCGGTTTTGAACCTGTAGCTTGCTATGGTGGTTCAGATGGTTCCATTTCTGTTACTTCTGTAGTAAATGTAACCGAAGTTTCACTAAATGGCGCTACCTGGTTTGCAGTTGGTGAAGCCGGATATACTTTTAACAATCTTGCTGCCGGAACTTATACTGTACAAGGTAGAAACGAGTACGGTTGTGTTGTAACTTCTGACGAAGTTGAAGTTACTGAACCTGAAGCACCAATTACTTTTGGTATTGTAATTACTGACACTTCATGTGGTGGTGACGAAGATGGTGCAATTGAAGTTGTTGATGTTGAAGGAGGTTCAGGTGGATATCAATATTCACTGGATGGTGAAACCTGGGTAACTGATCCGTTATTCACAGGTTTGGCACCCACTTATTACAGCCTGTGGGTAAGAGACGCTGGTTGTGTAGTAGCTTATGTCAACCCGAATAATACGAAAAATATAATTTCAGTTCAATCTCCTGAAGATATTCAGTTTGAAGTTGTAATTGAAGATGCTTTATGTAATGATGAATTAGGATCAATTACTGTTAATGCAACAGGTGGTTCAGGTTCATATCTTTACTCACGTGATGGTGAAACCTATCAGGAAAGTAATGTTTTTGAAGATTTGACACCCGGAGATTATTGGGTATATGTGAAAAATGACGAGGGTGAAGAATGTGTAGTTTCTACTCCTGTTGAATCACCAGTGGTAATTGAAGAACCAGTTTTATTGGAGGCTTCAGTTGCAAACGTTTTTGCTCCTACCTGTATTGACGGAAATGATGGCAATATTTATCTTTCTGTTTCTGGCGGAACAAAACCATATACATACTCTATCAATGCTAGTTCTTACAGGCCCATAACCGGTGAACTTGCCATTATCCGCGTAGGTGTTGGTGTTCATGAAATTATGGTAGTGGATGCAAATGGATGTGAAATTGAAACCGAAATTGAGGTTCCGGTTACAATGGATGAAAATGAAATTACAGCCGTATCTGATGCTAAAATTACCTGTTTTGGTGACAAAACCGGAACAATTTCTGTTAATTTCACCAGTTGGGCTGATGAATTGGGTGTAGA
>JAHYJP010000291.1 GCA_019429055.1 Bacteroidales bacterium | reverse complement strand
TCCAGTTTGACCTTGCTAAAGAAACAGGGTACGAGTATTCTGTTGCCGTATTTGACAACTGTGGAAGAGGTGAACTTCCACCCGGACATACAACTTATGGCGATGGGCAGTACCAGATTCTTCGCTTTGCACCGGAGACACAATCAACACCAGCACCGACATCAACACCATCAACACCGGGATTTGAGGGAGTGTTTGTAGGCATAGGATTACTTTCGGTAGCATGTCTATTGCGAAGGCGTAAATAACAACATTTTAGATTAGTTCCGGTTCATCCGGGACTTTTTTTTACCAATACTCATGACAAAACTCCATTGGGCATCGGTTAAGACCACCATTCTTCCCTAAATCGATATCTATTGACATGGGGATCAAGTGCCTGACTTGAATAGACATTCATAACTGTTTCAATAGTTCTTTCAATGCCACAATAACGAAGTATCAAAGTAAGCTGCTTATCAGCATTTTCGGCAAAAATCGTACTCCATCTCAATTGTGTATACCGAGCTACCATCTCTTTCGGACTATATTTCCGAATCAATGAATATATCCTTCTGCTTACGAAAAGTGTAAGAATCGATATCCAAATAAAGGCTTCTATGATCTGCGTATTCCTTGTATTCACAACATCAAGAGCATATCTGCTTTTCAGTTCTTTAAAGATCAGTTCTATATCCCATCTTGCCCCATAGAGTTTGGCAACATCTTCAGCCTCCAAAACATCTTTATTAATATTAGTAAGATAGACATGATACTTTTCCTCATCTTCATTAAAAACCGCAACCAAGCGGAATCGTTCAGTATCCATTCTTTCCTTACCATTGTATTTTCGTCTCTTGAATGAGACCTCAACTTCAACATCGAGTATCTGTCGCTTTAACTTTGGTAAAATTTCACTTATGTGTTTCCCCACCACATCGATACTGTTCCCCCGGCATACACTATGCATACCTACAATAAGAGGATCTGCACTTCCCTTCAATCTGGACACGAAGAAACCTTCATTATCTATTATCCTTGCAAACAGCTGGTGTTTATAAAAACCAAGATCGATAAGAAGAATTCTATCTTTTATCCATGGCCCTATCCGCAATGTTTTCAATTCGTTCGTTCTTTCGGGATAAATTCCGATGCTTTTTGGGCTATTTGCAACAGCACTTACCAGCATACCAACTTTAACTCCCGCCGCTACCGTTCTGGAACGTGCTGCCGGGAATTTCCTGGCAAGAGACTTATGCAATCTTATTATCGTGCTATCCTGTATCAATACATCCTTGAATTTCGCAAGTTTTTCATTGAGAACTTTATTTTGCTCCAACGCAAGCATTTCTATCGCATGAATCACACATATCTTCAAGAAGGCGACAAGTTCAGGTGTGAATCTTTCGTACCAGCTGCTATCGCTTAGTTTTTTATTGGATGCTTTTTCGTAATTTCTTTTGATGAATGCAAGATTTCTTGCAAGGCGAACACCATAACTATTAACAAGAACCCAAAACATTTCTACTGCGGTTACTTTTCGCTCTCTTTTTATGAGGCCCGTTTCTTTTGCTGCTTGTTTCAACCATTCCGGAGAGAAAAATGTGCACAGGTCTTTTTCGATCACATCTGGTTCATATGGCGGGATTTTTGTATTGGGTTCTTTGGTCTTTTTCATGCTCTATATCCTGGTTCTAATTATAATACAATAAAATTAGAATTTTTAAGTAATATATGCATGCATAGAGCATAAATGCTTCGATGTATAACGATTATTACTTTAGAAAATGAGGTATTCAGGTTGAAGGGGTTGAAATTTTGCCAATAGAAGCAAAAAATAGAATATTGATTGAGTGGGTTTTGTTAGTGAGTTGCCTTAACCGATGACCAATGAAATAGCATCTCACATGAAGCAGTCCGTGGCATTTCAAGAAAGCCTACGGCAAAATTATTGGCACCGAACTGATACGAACTCAAAACTAACTCACGGAGTTCGTTTCAGTTCGTCCGAGTTCGCTGTTTTTATCACATGCCTCATTTTTCCAGCAAGGGGATAAGAAAATGCGTTTATACTTTCCTATACGTTAAATAAAATAACTATCAAGCCCCTGTTTCCTGGGGCTTTTTTCTTTTTTTCAACGTGCAGGAAACCCAGGAAAACTTTATAACCGTTTATGTAATAGGATATAACGATGAAAAAAGCAACCCTCTTTATTTCAGGCGATGTACAGCGTGCAGGCTACAGGACAAAAGTTGTCTCAATAGCCAGGGTATTTAACATTAAAGGAAACGTGCAAAATCTTCCTGATGGCAGGGTGAAGGTCATTGCAGAAGGGGAAGGCTCAGCCCTGGAACAATTTATTCAGGCAGTCAATATCAAAAACACCCTCATCAAGGTCAGAGACATTGAAAAACAATATTCACCCCCATCAGGAGAGTACCAGGGCTTCTACAAGCTTGTGGATGAGGGGGAAACTGATGAAAGACTCGATACTGCTGCCGATTTACTCAAAGAGCTCATTCATGTAACAAAAAATGGATTCAATAGACTTGGAGAGAAGCAGGATGTAATGATTGAGAAGCAGGATGTAATGATTGAGAAGCAGGATGTAATGATTGAGAAAATGGATGATAACACGTCTATTCTAAAAGATTTCAAAAATGAAACAAACCAAAATTTTAATGAGCTCTCAAATAATATGGTAAAACATGACACAGATGCACAGAAAAGGATGAATGCAATCACAATAGAACTATCAGATATAAAAAAGCGGCTTTCCATACTGGAATCTGCAAAAGTTTGAGTTTTTTCAACGTGCAGGAAATTATAATCGTATTTCGAGCTCGTGACCTGTAATTTTCTTTTGTTCAATCAATTGTTTTGCCAGGATTAACAAGATATACAAGATTTGCTCGTATCCTGTTAATCAAGTCCATTTTGATTTTCCAGTTTCCTTGTGAAATATGTCATGCAAAGAAAATTAACCACAGAGTCAGCTATGAACCTTCAGTACGTAGATGAACATGAAAAAAACAACGAACTGGTACGAACTAAAACGAACTCCGGTGGCGTGAGTTCG
>JAHYJP010000044.1 GCA_019429055.1 Bacteroidales bacterium | reverse complement strand
CTACATACTTAAGCAAAGTAACTTTACAATGGAAAAAGAAATCCATAGATCCGCCCGTGGAAGCAGAATTACCCATTGTTCGTGAAAAAGCCCGCCAAATCCTTGGCGATGTGGACATGCAACCCGATAACCTTATTTACCGCCGCATCATGGAACGGCTTATGCTCCTTAATAAAGACGATATCAACCTGTTTCATTCTTTCTGCAAGTTTTACCTGAAGAAGTACCATGGAAGGGTGAAGTAGTTGATGGGTTGATAGGTTGAGATGTTGAGAGGTTTTAGAAGTTTGGGGTTTGGTGTTCGGCCTCCCAGATATGACATTTGACATCTGACATTATACATTTGACATAAAAAGGGCATCCAGACCCAAAAGCCCGGACACCCTACCCATATTACAAACAAAAACTTAACCTACACGTATCCTTGCGCCATCATAGCATCGGCCACTTTAACGAAACCGCCGATATTGGCTCCTTTTACGTAATTGATAAAATCACCTTCCTTTCCGAATTCAACACAGGTTTTGTGAATGTTGACCATGATGTTATGCAGTCTTTGGTCAACTTCTTCACGGGTCCATGAAAGTCTGAGCGAGTTCTGGCTCATTTCCAGCCCTGATGTGGCTACTCCGCCGGCATTGGCAGCTTTGCCGGGACCGTAAAGGATCTTATTCTGCAAATAAATTTCTACTGCATCGGGAGTTGATGGCATGTTGGCCCCTTCGCTTACGCAAATGCAACCGTTATCAACCAGAGTTTGTGCCTCTTTGCCGTTGATTTCATTCTCAGTAGCACACGGTAAAGCAATATCAACTTTTTCTGCCCACGGACGGCTCACACCTTCAACGTACTTGCATCCATAGCGATCTGCATATTCACTAATCCTGCCGCGTTTGATATTTTTCAATTCCATCACATAAGCAAGCTTTTCTGAATCAATACCGTCTTTATCATATATGTAACCACTTGAATCAGAAAGGGTCACTACTTTCCCACCCAGTTCAATAACCTTTTCTGTGGCAAACTGAGCAACATTGCCCGAACCACTTACTGCAACCACTTTTCCTTTGAATCCTTCATTGATCGTTGCGAGCATTTCCTGTGCAAAATAGACACATCCGTAGCCTGTTGCTTCGGGGCGAATTAAACTACCACCATACTCACGTCCCTTGCCTGTAAGCACCCCGGTAAACTCATTGCGGATACGCTTGTACTGCCCGAACATAAATCCGACTTCCCGTCCACCAACACCAATATCGCCTGCGGGTACATCCGTATCCGGACCAATATGCCTGAAAAGTTCTGTCATAAAACTCTGGCAAAAGCGCATTACCTCATTGTCAGATTTTCCTTTGGGGTCGAAATCACTTCCACCTTTTCCACCGCCCATTGGCAGGGATGTAAGACTGTTTTTAAAAACCTGCTCAAAAGCAAGAAATTTAAGAATACCAAGATTTACCGTAGGGTGAAAGCGCAGACCACCCTTATATGGGCCTATGGCACTATTCATCTCAATACGAAAACCACGGTTTACCTGTACTTCTCCCTTGTCGTCAATCCAGGGCACCCTGAAAATGATGGTTCTCTCGGGTTCGATCATGCGCTCAAAAACCTTGGCAGCCCGGTATTTGGGGTTTTCATCCAGAAACGGAAGAATGGTTTCTGCTACTTCTTCCACGGCCTGGTGGAATTCGGGTTCTGCCGGATTCTTAGCCACTACATAATCCATGAATTTTTTTAACTGTGCGTTCATTTGATAATTTTTTTTTAAGGTTATAAACAGATTTGACTGGTTTGAATTCTTTACACAATTTTAATTCATTTATATATCCAACATGAAAAAATCTCAAAACAAATATTTTTTATATTTCTCTTGGTTTTATGGAAAATTTTGTTATTAAAAGTCGGTAATTGTTTATTTTCCTATTTCCCTTCTTCCAAATCCGGAAGGGATTGCATCCCTAACTAACTGATCTGAAGATCCGATTATAGCTTGCTGCAATTTTTTTTGCAGTAATACCGCCGTTCTTGTGAGGGATGCCATCCCTCATCACTTTCTCACTTTCCAAATAACATAATAACTCAATAATTTATTAACCCAATCCCGAATCGCTCCCGGCTCTCGGGATCTTCGCTTCGCTGCGACAACCTAATAATATCAAAACCTGCATCAAAAACCCACAAAACTTTTTTATATAAAAAAGAAAGTTCTAATTGAGAATTAGTATTTTAGAACACCCAAAACTTAATCCGGCACAATATGAAAGATTCCGCTTCCAGTCCTGAAACCAATCCCCTGGATCCGCATAAATTAGAAGTAACCTCTCCCCTGCCCGAAACAACCATAAGCAGAGAGGAGATCCAAAAAATACTTTCTGAAAAACGCGAAAGGCTGAAGGAATTGGGTGCTATAAACCAGACAACTCAGATACTTAAGCAGGATAAGCCCCTTGAGGTAATGTTCCAGGAAATAGGCAAAATTCTGCCTGCCGCGTGGCATTATCCTGAGGATACGGTTGCCAGGATAAAATACGGAAAAATTACAGTTTTCAGCAGCAGCAAATTCCGTGAAACCGAATGGTATCAGAAAAAATCCTTTGAAACCATTGATGGCAGAGAAGGGCTTATTGAGATTTTTTACCTTTCAAAACACCCCGATATAGATGAAGGCCCCTTCATGATGGAAGAGCGCGACCTCATTAACAACCTGAGCAGCTTGATATCGGGCTACCTGAATACATATATCGGTAAAGAGCTATTGCAGAAAACAGCAACCCAGAAAAAAGAAGAACATCCAACCGACGAGCGGTCTCATGCTGCCATGAGCCGGCAGTTACTTCAGAAATTTCTTGTCAAGCATAACTCTGACCGCGACATTTACCACGACCTTATGCAATATAAAGTCAGGGAAATTCTGTTGGTGGCTAATCTGTATGATGCCTACATCATTGAGCAGGAAGGAAGGTTTTTTGAACAGGTAAGAGGAGAGTACTACCAGTTGAACCTGTCGTCAGCACCCCGTATTACGGGAGTTTCTACACCGGAAGAAGCCCTTGAAAAACTTCAGGAAAAACACTACGACATGGTAATCGTAATGATGGGAGTTGATAAAACCACGCCAATCCAGCTCAGCCGTATTATCAAGCAAATCTATATCAATATCCCGATTTTCCTGCTTCTCAATAATAACAGCGACATCGGAATGTTCGAAGACGGCAGCAGAAACATCAAATACATTGACAAGGTATTTGTTTGGAATGGCGATTCCAACGTTTTCCTGGCCATGGTAAAATATATTGAAGACCGGATGAATGTGGAAAACGATATCAATATCGGTATGGTTCGTGTAATCCTGCTTGTGGAAGATTCAGCAAGGTATTATTCACGTTATCTTCCTATCCTGTATTCCATTGTAATTGAACAAACCCGGCAACTCATTGAAGAAGTTCATACCGATGAAATGTACAAGCTCTTGAAAATGCGGGTGCGTCCGAAAATTTTGCTGGCATCCAATTACAACGAAGCACTTACACTTTTTGAGCAGTACCGCGAAAACTTACTGTGCCTTATTTCTGACGTAAAGTTTGAAAAAGACGGAAAACTCGATAGTAAAGCCGGCTTAAACCTGGCAGCTTATGCAAGAGATCAGATGCCCGATCTGCCCATCGTAATACAATCATCGGATATAGAAAATGCTCAGAATGCCTACCACCTGAAAGCAACTTTTATTAATAAGAACTCGGAAACACTTAAACAGGACCTTCAGAGTTTTATCAATTATTACCTGGGATTTGGCAATTTTGTTTATCGCGATGAAGAAGGCCGGAAAGAAATAGCAGTGGCACGCTCCATGAAAGAGTTTCAAACCCATCTGAAATCGATACCCGAGAAGTCGCTGATATACCATGCACGCAAGAACCATTTCTCACACTGGCTGATGGCAAGAGGTGAAATTCAGATTGCAAAAAAGATTAAACCCCTCAAGGTAGAAGATTTTAATTGCCCGGGTTGTGTAAGAGAGTATATGATCGATGTGATTGAAAGATGCATCCAGGAAAGGCAAAGGGGTAAAGTGGTGAATTATGAAGAATCGGCCCTTACCGACGAAACCAATGTGGTAAGGCTGGCACCCGGTTCATTGGGTGGTAAGGGTCGCGGGCTGGCATTTATCAATATGATCATCCATAATTTTACATTTGCCGAACTGGTTCCCGATATCAATATCCGCACACCCAAAACCTCCATTATAGGTACCGAAGAATTTGAGATGTTTATACAGAGAAACAACCTGTATGACAAAATCTACAGCGAAACTGATTATCAGAAAATACAGGAAATGTTTGTGGCCGGAGAGCTTACCGGAACGCTCATCAAAAGGCTCAAAACGTATCTCAGTATGATCAATAAACCGCTGGCAATAAGATCATCAAGCCTTTTTGAAGATTCGCTTATGCAGCCCTTTGCCGGCATTTTTGATACTTTCCTGCTTCCCAACAACCACCCTGATATTAAGGTAAGACTTAAACAACTTATGGATGCCATAAAACTTGTTTTTGCTTCCATTTTTTCACCCACTGCCCAGGCATACTTTCAGGCTGTAAATTATAAGATTGAGGAAGAAAAGATGGCGGTCATCATTCAGGAAGTGGCCGGTAATGAATTTGATACATATTTTTATCCGCATATCAGTGGTGTAGCACAATCCTACAATTTTTATCCATTTTCATACATGAAGCCTGATGAGGGATTTGCCGTGGCTGCTGTAGGTTTGGGAAAATATGTGGTAGAGGGGGAAAAAACCTATCGATTTTCACCGGTGCATCCGCAACTGGAAATTTACACCCCAAAAGATCTGTTCAAGAATTCGCAGCTGCACTTTTACGCTATTGACATGGCCCGCGAAGAAATCAACCTGCTGGAGGGCGACGATGCTTCATTAAGCAAACTGGAAATCTCCAAAGCCGAAGAACATGGAACCATAAAACATTCGGCATCGGTTTATGACATATCCAATGAGCGCACCATACCCGGGCTAACGGACCCCGGACCCAGGGTTATCAACTTTGCCAATATCCTCAAATATGATTATATCCCCATGGCTAAAACAATAGAAGTGATCCTGGATATTGTTTCTGAATCACTGGGTTCGCCCATAGAAATTGAATTTGCCATCGATCTTAATAAAGACAAGGAAGGCAAAGCTTCCTTTTACCTGCTTCAGATCAAACCGCTGATCAAAAACATTATCGATAACGAAATCAGTCTGGATGAAATAGATAACGAACGACTCCTCTTATATTCTGAGAACGGCATGGGTAACGGAAGAATTGATGACATTCAAGATGTCATTTATGTGGATATGAATAAGTTCGATAAACTGAAAACCGAAAAAATGCGCGATGAGATCGCTATGCTCAACCGCAAACTGGTAGATGAAAACCGCAAATACATTTTGATTGGCCCGGGCAGATGGGGCACACGCGATCGTTTTATTGGAATACCTGTGGTATGGTCACAGATTTCCAATGCAAAGATCATTGCGGAAGTAAGTATGGAAGATTTCCCTTTGGATGCTTCGCTGGGTTCTCACTTTTTCCATAATGTCATTTCAATGAATGTGGGATATTTCTCAGTAAAACATAATGCCCTTATTGATTACATTAACTGGGAAGAGCTTGACAATGCTGAACTGATAAACGAAACCCGCTACTTTAAACACGTTAGATTTCCGAAACCCCTTGAGGTGATTATGGACGGTAAAAAACGTGCAGCGCTTGTTTACATGCCCAAAGAAAGCAAAAGAAAAAAGAACCAAGGCTAAACTTTTTTGTGTTATTTTGCTTTAATTTTCAGAAAATACTTTTCAGTCCATGGAAGATAACATCCTTCACATACAGGAATCCCAATCCAAATACAAATACAACGAACTATTTGCTACTGACCGGCATGAGTTTAATGAGATATCGTACCAGGATCTCATGCAGGAGCGCATCATAAACGTGCTGCTGATTTGCTCCAACTACGATGCATTTATGCTGGAGGAAGACGGCCGTATCAATGAGAAAATTTTCCTGGAATACACATCCAAAAACCTTCGCTATCCGCCCCAGTTTACACAGGCAAGCTCTTCTGAAAAAGCATTTGAACTGCTGGAAAAGAAAAAGTTCGACCTGGTAATTACCATGCTTAATGTGGGTAAAATCGATGCTTTTGAAATGGCCAAAAAAGTTAAGAAAAGGTATACCAAAATTCCTATTGTTGTGCTTACGCACTTTTCAAGGGAAGTAACCTTGAAACTGGCCAATGAAGATATGAGTTCAATCGATTATGTTTTCTGCTGGCTGGGCAATCCCGGACTACTGCTTGCCATCATCAAACTGCTGGAAGATAAAATGAATGCCGAATTTGATATCCACCAAAAGGGCGTACAGGCAATTCTGCTGGTGGAAGACTCGGTTCGCTATTATTCATCCTATCTGCCTTCAATATACAAGGCCATTTTTGAGCAAACCAATGAGCTCATGACCGAAGGCCTTAATGAACACCGTAAGACATTGCGTATGCGGGCAAGACCCAAAATCCTCCTTGCCAAAACTTATGATGATGCCGAAGCGCTTTATCATAAATACAAAAGCAATCTGCTGGGAATCATTTCTGACGTTTCTTACTATCGCAAAGGTGAAAAAGACAAAGAAGCGGGAATCAAACTGGCTCAAATGATAAGGAAAGAAGGATCAAGGATACCCATTCTGCTGCAATCATCAGATGACTGGGATTATTCGATCATGGAAGATCTGGAAGTAAACTTTATAAATAAGTACTCTAAGACCCTGCTTGTTGAGCTGAAGCATTACATCAAAGAGAACTATGGTTTTGGTGATTTTGTATTCCGCGACCCCGAGCGCGATGTGGAGATTGACCGTGCCAATAACCTGCATTCGCTGCAGGTAAAAATTTCGCGTGTCGAATCCAAATCACTATTGTATCATGTTTCCAACAACCACTTTTCGCGCTGGCTGAAAGCAAGGGCCCTGTTTTCCCTTGCCGAAGTTTTTGCCCAGAAAAGTACATCTGACTTCAACGACATTGAAGAGATACGAAGTTACCTTATCGACACCATTGCTAATTACCGCAAAACAAAAGGCCGGGGCATTATTGCAAGTCACATCGACGAGTATGCCATATTTACCCGCCTGGGCGACGGCCAGTTGGGTGGCAAAGCCCGCGGACTCGCTTTCATTGATTCTTTCATAAACAAATACAAAATCATGTTTAAGTGGGATGACGTTATGGTTACCATTCCACGCACTGTGGTGCTTACTACCGATGTCTTCGATGAGTTTATGGAAGATAACAGGATGTATGAATTTGCACTGTCTGATGCCAGTGATGAAGAAATTATTGAAAGATTCAGCAGTGCCTCTACCCCATCGCGCATGCGAAAATATGTAGAGGAGATCATAAGTGCCATCAGATCACCATTGGCAGTGCGTTCATCAAGCCTTCTGGAAGACAGCCACTACCAGCCATTTGCCGGGGTTTATTCTACCTTTATGATACCCAATAATCACCACGACGACCGCATAAGATCTTATCAGCTTGAGCAGGCCATAAAGAGTGTATATGCTTCGGTATTCTTTAAGGAAAGTAAAGCATACATCCAGGCAACATCCAATGTAATTGATGAAGAAAAAATGGGTGTGGTAATCCAGGAAGTATCTGGCAGAAGCTATGGAAACCGGTTCTATCCTGCAGTTTCCGGTGTGGCACGCTCTGTAAATTTCTACCCCATTGAGCCTGAAAAATATGAGGATGGTATTGCCAACATTGCTTTCGGGTTAGGGAAAACCATTGTTGAGGGGGGTGTATCGTTGCGATTTTGCCCAAAATACCCTCAGAAAGTGCTTCAACTTTCTGTTCCTGAGCTTGCCCTCACCAACAGCCAAAAAGAGTTTTATGCCCTGGATCTTGACCCCGAAAAATTCCACTCATCTGTTGATGAAACCATAAACCTGTTTAAACTCAGGATTAAACATGCAGAAAATGACAAAGCCCTGAAATTTGTGGTATCCACCTTTGATTACCAGGATCAGATCATCAGAGATGGGTTGTACGATGGCGGGAAAAAGATCATTACATTCTCCAATATTCTCAGGTATAATTCATTCCCGCTTGCCGAAGTATTGCAGGAGATTCTCAGGATTGGTAAGGAAGAGATGAACAACCAGGTTGAAATTGAATTTTCTGTAAACCTTGATACACCTGAAACCCAGCCCCAGATCTTTCACTTCCTGCAGATCAGGCCCATTGTTGAAACCCAGGAAAAAAACCAGGTGAGCCTTAAATGCCTTGACACGAAAAAATCTCTGATATACTCTCAAAATGCTCTGGGCAATGGAGAAATATCCAATATTCATGATATCATTTATGTAAAACCAGATACTTTTGATCCAGCCGATACCAAGCTCATTGCCGAAACTATCGACAAACTAAATGCACAATTTACAAGAGAAAATAAGAATTACATCCTGGTAGGCCCGGGCAGATGGGGGTCTGCAGACCCATGGCTGGGTGTACCCGTAAAATGGTCACAAATTTCAGCAGCTCGGCTGATCATTGAATCCGGACTCAAAAATTTTCACATTGATCCCAGCCAGGGAACCCATTTTTTCCAGAACCTTACTTCTTTTAATGTGGGTTACTTTACCATAAACCCATTTCTTAACGACGGACATTACGATGTGGATTTCCTTTCAGCACGAAAAGCAGTTTTTGAAGATAAGCATGTGCGGCATGTACGTTTTAAAAAACCAGTGAAAATTATTATCGACGGTCGAAAGAAAAAAGGCCTTGTTCAAAAACCCTGAAGTTGATCAAAAATTAACAACACCTTTTTTTGAATCAGAAACTAAAGTGTAAATTGGATATTACGACATAAAAAAAATCAGGTTTGAATAAAAAACATAAGTCTTATTAAGACTGATTCTAAAGACACAACTCCGCTTCCTTTAAACATCAAAATATCAACCCTTTAGGTATATAATCCCGGGCAAAATTTATTTTGTGTTTTCCTTTGCCAATCTGTAAAATAAGGCTAATTTCGCCTTGTTAATTGATAAACAATTAACAACATCACCCTTATTACAAACTTTTAAAATTTTCTCGGATATGAACTTGGAAAAAATTATGGCCGACCTGGAAAAGAAAAATCCTGGTCAACCTGAGTTCCTTCAGGCAGTAAAAGAGGTTTTGGAAACTATTGAAGACGTAGTAACCGAAAACCCCAAGTATGAAGCTGCAAACATTATTGAAAGAATCATTGAACCCGACAGGGTAATCAAATTTAAGGTTCAGTGGATGGACGACAAAGGCAATGTGCAGGTAAACAGAGGTTACCGTGTGCAGTTCAACAATGCCATTGGTCCTTACAAAGGCGGTTGCCGTTTCCACCCCAGTGTTACCGAAGGCGGACTGAAATTTCTGGGCTTCGAACAGATTTTCAAAAACAGCCTTACAACCCTTCCGATGGGCGGTGCCAAAGGTGGTAGCGACTTTGATCCCAAAGGAAAATCCAACGCAGAGATCATGCGCTTCTGCCAGTCATTCATGGCTGAGCTTTATAAGTATATTGGCCCCGATACGGATATCCCCGCAGGCGATATTGGCGTTGGTGGCCGCGAAATTGGCTACATGTTTGGCATGTACAAAAAACTGGTTGGTGAGCATACCGGCGTATTTACCGGCAAAGGTCGCGGTTGGGGTGGTTCTCTGATCCGTCCGGAGGCTACCGGTTTCGGAAATGTTTATTTTGCAGAAGAAATGCTGAAAACCCGTGGCGATTCCATGAAAGGAAAGATTGTTACTGTTTCAGGATTTGGAAACGTTTCCTGGGGATCCATTATTAAAGCAACCCAGCTGGGTGCAAGAGTTGTTACCATTAGCGGTCCTGACGGCTATGTTTATGACCCCGATGGTATAAACGGCGAAAAAATTGATTACCTGCTTGAGCTGCGCGCTTCCAACCAGGATATCGTTAAGCCATACACTTACGAATTCCCCAACGCCCAGTTCTTTGAAGGAAAACGTCCGTGGGAAGTAAAATGCGACGTTGCACTGCCATGTGCTATCCAGAATGAGCTCAATGCACAGGATGCACAAAACCTTATTAATAACGGTGTAATTTGCGTTTCTGAAGGTGCCAATATGCCCTGTACTCCTGAAGCGATGGAAATTTTCCTGAAAGCAAAAATCCTTTACGCCCCGGGAAAAGCTTCCAACGCCGGTGGTGTAGCCACTTCAGGTCTGGAGCAAACCCAGAACGCCATGAAACTGAACTGGACAGCAGAAGAGGTTGAAGACAAACTGCACCAGATCATGATCAATATACACGAAGCATGCGTGAAGTATGGCAAGGATGAAGACGGTTATGTGAACTACGTAAAAGGTTCAAACGTTGCCGGATTCATCAAGGTTGCCGACGCCATGATTGATCAGGGCGTTATTTAACAAATGATCAGAAATCTTTAAAGGCTGGCTCTCAGGAGTCAGCCTTTTTTTTGGTGGAAAAGCAGACCGATATGGCTTTTCTCTTTACCTTATTTTGATTACCTTTGCTCCCGGTTTTGCCCCCCTTTGCTGAGTAATACAGGCCTTGAGCAGGCCGGTGTGCTCCTGACAAGCAACATGATAAAGTACGAATCAATTTTACCAATGGTTATGGAAACAACTATGAACTACCACACCACCGAGCCTTTGACAGCAAGGCGCCGCCGCGACGTAATCCGTTATATAAATATGAAACTGGCAAGTATGGGTCAGCCTATTTTTGAAGGGCAGTTTCATATTGAGAAGGATGGACTAACAGAACAGGAATTTGTAAGCCTGGCAGAAAGCCTGCTCAACAACTACCGCGAAAAGATGCGCATTTTGTCTAAAGAGGTTATAAACCCTGCAGATAAGCGAATCCAGAATTTCATTAACCAATATCTGAGCGACCTGGAGTTTGACAAAAGCCTGCGAATCCCCTTTGATTCTTTTGTACTTGATAAACCAGGACTGGGTCGTGAAGTGAGTCTCCCACCAGATAAGAATGATTACAGCACACCTTACTATGAATCTTACCGCATCCGCCAGGGCATTTTGCATAACCCTGTTAATGACCGGCGCACCACCAAAGGCTCTTTCCACATAGTAAAGGGAGGACTGCCCATACCGGTTGATAAAAAAGCCGTTCCTAAAATTACGTTTGCACACATGCTGCATGCAGCACTCAATCCACCGGAGGATTTCAAAATTCTCCCCTTCACCGCATCGCAGGAGAAAAAAGCTAAGCTCTTTGTATCGCTGTTATTGCGCCCGGCGGTAAGCCCTGAAGTAAAAGGAATTTCACCACGTAAAACCATGGAAGTTCGCTTTTTTGCACCGGGTGCATTTGTGAGCAACCTGGATTTTGTGGAAAGCATTTTTGGTAATGCCGGCGACCCCTACCTCTATAAAAACGATGCCGGGCTTGACCCCGAGCACTGGACAGGCCACACAGGCTGTGTAATACTGGCACCCCATCTCACCCAATTAAAGAAAAAAGATATCGGTCTTCCCCATTACGAAGATGCCACTGAGCGCATGCGCAATGACGGAATGTGCTGGAAAAAAGAAGATGAGACCTACAACGACGGCGTGCCCTTCAAACTTACCTGCCGCGATGAAACCGGTGTTGTGGTAACTCTTATTGCCGACAACTACTTTGGATACAGCAAAAAAGAAGTTAAAACCCAGCTTACCTATGCAGCCAACCTTTCGGGCAATTGCGAAGAGGAACATGCAGGAGGCACCCTGGCATTTTCACGCAGAAATATGGGAAGTTTCTTTGATGCTTCCGACCTGAAAAAACGGTTCCCCGATGCATTTACTTTTGAAGATATAAAAAAGCATTATCCATCTATGATGGAAATTCATGATGACAACTACGGGGTTGATAAACTTCATCCTTCGGTTATCTATATTCCTGAAGATGCAAAAGTTGAACTTTACAAAAGCAGGATCAGCTGGAAATACAAAGGCAAAGAGAGAGAGATCAAACTGCTGCGTAATCATCATTATGTAGTTCCCTGCGGCTTTAAGATCCATATGGAAAAACATCCCTTTGCGCCCGACTGGCGCCTGGTGGTTACACAGGCCGAGGGAAGCTTCCTGCACAAACCCAGCACGGTTTCAGGTGGTGGTAAATCTGAAATATCCAAATCGCTCCTGAATGCCATCATTTATGGTTCTTTCTTTATTGACGATTATGAGAAGGATTTTGACAAGGCACAGGAAATCATAGATTATGATTACAGCAAGCGCTGGCGTGACCCCAAAACACAACCCGAAGATAAACGACCTCTTCTGGATCCCAAAAGAACACTGGGCTCAGTCATTAAACTTCTTACCCCTTACCGGGGATATTCAGATGAATACAACAAATACCTGGGAAATATTTCTGACCATGTAAAAGCACTTATCTTACTGATCAAACGCATAAGCCTTACGCCCGGAAACGGAAAGAAAGACTGGCGCGAGTATTTCTCTGTTGACAAAGTGAACGGACGTAAAGGCCACGTGTTGATGTTCGATAACCGTAAGATCATTACATCTTACCTGCGTGTAGGATTTGGAAAAAATGACTCATGGAATGTTTACTCCCTGCGACCCGATTTTATTGCTGCAGCCAAAGTGCAGATGGAAGATGATATTTCTGCTACACTTACGGTACCTGCAGATCAGCTTGCATTTTTGCGCCCCGGAACCACACGCAAAAGTGTGAAGTTTGTTGAAAATTGCGAATACCTGTTTTTCCAGCGGCCCGATGAAGCCATAAACAGGGGCTACGATAAACAGGCCGAATCTGATCTTTCACAAATGAACAACTTCACCACCAATTATCAGCCCCTTACATCAAAAGATGGACAGGAGATCATAGAAGGTGCCATTGAATTCGATAAATACACTTATCCCATCAAAGATCTGATCAAGAAAGGGGCAGAGAATGAAAGTGAACTGTATTTTATTTCACCCTCTCATCCAAGAAAACTGGCAGATGGGTCCATTTCAGAGAACCCGCGGTATTTGCAGTCGCGCCCCGAGTTCAATAATCCTGCCGATGGATATCTTGCCCACGTAGGTATTCGTTTTGCACGAAAAGTTCCCTTGGATAAGCCTACGCTCTTCCCTATTAACGATGTACTCCCGGGCAGGAGAAATAACCCGTCGGACAAGAAAAAGGGTATTCGTCCGCTTAGCGTGTATGCCCCCATTCATTACCAGGAACTGCCTGAGTTGTTTATGGATTTTGTATGCAGCCTTACCGGGAAATCTCCATCTACCACAGGTGCCGGATCGGAGGGTGCACTTACCAAAGGGCCGTTTAATATGCTGGTTCCTACAACCGATCTTAACAACGCCCTGGTATCCTATATCCTTACCGGATATAATGCTTTTTCAAGTGCAGCCGGTTACATTGGCCCCAAACATCGCTTCGATCATGACCTAAGTATTCTCATTCCGGAGATCTGGTGCCGCTTTGATATGAAAGAAAGAAACCCTGAAAATCTCATAGAAGAGGGTGTCCTCGAAAAGATTGACGATTTTGAGTATAAAGGAGAAAAAATTCTCGCCAGCCGACTGGGTTACAGAATCAACGAAGCTTTTGCATTCAAATACCTGGGTCGCATCTTTGAAGAACCTATGAGCATTTTCAACCAGGAAGTGCTGAGACCTGAAACACAATCGATGGAAGATTATGTGGACGGAATCAAAAACATCTGTGAAGCCCAGCAAAGGGTTGCACTGCGTTATTTTGAAGACGGCAGCGTGGAAGCAGCCATTCCTCCGCTCAAAGCCCTGCTTCATATAATGGCCCATGGGCATTATGATGGGAAAGATGTTACCCATCCCGATATCCGCAAAATGTTCACACGAGATTATGTGCTGAAGAGCGACTGGTACAAACAACGCCTTGAACTCAAGCAGCAAAAGGATATTGCACTCTGGAACCGTCATATCAGCTATCTTGAAGAGTTTATGGCAGATGATATCAACCAGCCCATTATTGAAGAACAGGATCTTCAGGTTAAACTGGATAATGCCCGTAAAGAGCTGAAGAAAGTGGAAAGTGCAGCTTACCTGAAATCACTGGTGGGTACCATTGGTGCCGACCCGCTGTTTAAGGGATAATTGCTGCGGATACTCAAAAAAAGATGGATTGAGAAAGCCTGAATGCCGGCTTTTTCAAACCATCTTTTTGCATTATATGAGGTTCCAAAGATTAATCGAAATAAAGAAATCTCACTTTGATGGTGATCTCATCATCGCCAATTTCAAATGCTCTGTATCCCTGCTCCGTTTCATACCAATCATGATGGGTGGGATTGAAAACGATCCGTTTTACTGAAACTACTTCATCGCTGCCCTGAACTGAAGCATGAAAGTGAAAAATCCACTGCTGATTGCCCATATATACATCGGGCCAGCCGGGGCTGATATAAAAGTCGTAAGGAAGCGTAAACTCATCTTCTATGGTTTTGGCGGGATAAGTCTGATATTCATTGATCCAGTCATAGGGATCATGGGGCAAGCCGGTTAACAAATAAAGCTCTGTAACTTTGCCATCTTCGAAGGGGATCTCATCGATGATACTCTCCGCCATTTCCGTAATGGTTATTGTTCTTAATGTTCTTTTGGAAGCTCTTACGAAAGATTCTGTAGTATCAGTAGCTCCATCGGCACCCATGGCAACCAGTCTAACCCTGAAACCATAACCCTGGGCCTGAGAAGGAAAAACAGGTGTAAAAACAGGATTTTCCTCAGTACTGGTATCGTCTGCTCCGAATGTCCACAAAAAACTCTCAGCATTTTCGCTCAGGTTGAAAAACTCAATAGGTTCTCCCTGGTCGTAAATCTCTTTTTCCGTTTCAAATGCAGCAACAGGGGGTAAAATCACTTCCGGTTCTTCCTCATTGCAAGCAACCAGAAAAGGTATTACCAGGATACTTAATACAATCAGATGTAATCTCATGTCTTTTTGTTTTTTAATGTTTTACTTAGGGTTGAAAGTCAGAATATCAACATGGCAAAAATTTGCAGAAAGTGTGCCGAAACCCACAAAACATTAGAAACATGATACTTACAAAAAAATAAAGAAAACAAGAAAAACACTGGTGTTCTCAGATGTACAGTATTGTTCGCTCACGAACACTCCGGTCGAAAATGGTTAAACAGGGTTGTAAAGTGTTGATAGCCAAAAACTACTTTACCACATCAAATTGATAAAACACCATATGTTCGTACTTCTCACCGGGCCGCAGCAAAGTTGAAGGGAATTTGGGTTTGTTGGGGCTATCAGGAAAATGCTGTGTTTCCATGCAAATGGCCGAATACTGAGTATATAAAGTATCATTATGGCCCTTCAAAGTGCCATCGAGGAAATTACCGGTGTACACCTGCACCCCGGGTTGGGTGCTGCGGATTGACAGTCTTCTGCCGCTGGTTTCATGAACCAGTTGAACCTTGGGTTGCATCCTGTCAGGATTATCATCCATAACAAAGCAATGATCCAGCGGAACTTTTACATTTCTTAGTTCACGAAAATCCATATCATTTTCGCTGCATTTAAGGAATTTCCCGGTGGGTATCTGCTTTTCATCCAGCTCAAGGTAAGAAGAAGCATTGAGCTGTAATAAATGATCTGTAATCTTATTTTTAAAGCCGCCAAGATTATAGTAACCGTGATGGGTGAGATTTACATGGGTGGGTGCATCCGTTTCGGCAGAAAAACTCATCCAAAGAAAATTATTATCCAGCAGTGTATACACAACCTCACAAGTTACATTTCCCGGGTAACCCTCTTCCATATGCGGGCTTGTATATTTAAACTTAAGTCTGGTTTCACTTTCACCGGTTTCCACTTCACAATCCCACAACTTCTTATCGAACCCTTTAAAGCCACCATGCAAATGATTGGGATCCTCATTCCTGCTCAATTCATATTTTTTTCCGTCAATAACAAACGTGGCATCGCCGATACGATTGGCAAAGCGACCTACAATGGTACCAAAGCAGGGATGATTACCCAGGTAAGGCTCAAGTTGCGGAAAACCCGCAACAATCTCTTCAACGTTACCATTGCGATCGGGCATTCGCACCGAAGTAATGATACAACCATAATTGGTAATGCTCATACCCAGCCCGGCCGATGTTTCCAGGTCAAATATTTTTACATCTCTGCCATCAGGCATTTTTCCGAAAATTCTTTCTGTTACTTTCATAATTATTAATTTATTTCTTCAAAACTAACCCAAACTCAGGATAATTGCAACCAGAAACGGCACACTGATCGTTAAAATAATTCCATGAAACAATGCTGTTATCACATACTCTTTTCCCGATGTGGCCGAAATAACCGGCAAAGTGGTATCCATGCTGGTAGCCCCGCCTGAATTTATCGGGGCAAACTTTCCAAAATAACGAACAAAAACCGGGGCCATAACCAGGGTAATGATTTCGCGCATTACATTGGCCAGCAGAGCAACCACCCCCAGTTCGGCGCTATGCAGATCGCTGATAATGATGCTCGACAGGCTGTAATACCCAAACCCCGCTCCCACTGCAAGCAAATCCGTAAGCGAAACATGGCTCAGGAAAACATAAACCACTGTTATACCCAGAAAGGTACCAAGAATGGTGGTAACCGGCACCATAAATATCTTCAGGTTAAACTTAGCCAGGGCTTTTAATGATCGCTCATCACCACCTATACCCACTCCCACCAGAAACATCAAAATGTAAAGTGCCCTGGTACTGTAATCATTTGCAAGCAGCCACCCGGGCAGAATTTCATAAACACCCGATAGCACGCCGACTGCAAAAAACAATAATATGATAAGACTGTTTCTCACAGTTGACCGGTTTTTGATTTGAGAAAAAAAGTAAAAACCAGCCATCCTATCAAAATACTACCCCCAATTCCACCTACGGCTATGATAAATGCCAGCCATCCCATCTCTGCAAACCGCTCAAGGATCTGATCATTCACACCAATGGTCACCCCCAGTAAAAACAACAATAGGTAAATGGCCCACATAACCAGCCTCTCCGAAAGAGAAATAAGCTTTTTATGCTTCCGCAGAAGATAACCGGCAAGCATACCGGCGGCCATGATGATAACTACTGTAAACATATTGACAATAATCAGAACCTATAGGCAAATTGCACGCAATATTACAATAAAAATATGGAAGACAGGTATGATAAAAACAAAAAACCATACAACTGGTAGGTACTGTTATGTTATTTTACGGGTTAAATGTTTAAATAATCGGGAATAAGGATTATTTTTGCCCTGATTTCATACTTTAAGCGAATCATTATGAACCTGAGAAAAACTTTACTTTTAAGCTGGGCATTGTTTATTATTGCAGGTGTTTTTGCGCAGGAGAAGCCCGACTGGGAAAACCCCCATGTCATTGAGATTAACAAAGAGCCCGGTCGTACCATCTTTCATTCTTACGAAAGTGAATCACTTGCCTTGCAAGGTATAAGGGAGCAATCGGAAAATTATGTTCTTTTGGACGGAATGTGGCGTTTCAACCTGGCACTCAAACCTGCCGACCGCCCCAAAGATTTTTACCGGACCACCTATGATGTGAGTGGCTGGGATCTCATTGAAGTGCCCGGCAACTGGGAAATACAGGGATACGATGTACCCATTTACGTAAACCATCCTTACGAATTTGCCGACCCACGTACACCCATCACCGAATTGCGCGACGGACCCGAGCCCCCCAGGGTACCTCATGATTATAACCCCGTTGGTTCTTTCCGCCATGATTTCAATGTACCCCAAAACTGGGATGGCAGAGAAGTTTTCATCCATTTCGGTTCGGTAAAATCGGCCTTCTACCTGTGGATCAACGGACAGATGGTGGGCTACAGCCAGGGAAGCAAACTCCCAACCGAATTCAACATAACCCCCTATATAAAACCCGGACAGGAAAACACACTTGCTGCCGAAGTGTATCGCTGGAGCGATGCCAGCTACCTGGAATGCCAGGATTTCTGGCGCATCAGCGGCATTCATCGTTCTGTTTTTATCTACAGTCAGCCGAAGCTCAGAATCCGCGACTATGAGGTTGTTTCCACACTGGATGGTAACTATCGGAACGGAGAGTTTTCGCTGTTTGTGGATTTGAAAAACCATCTCACCGGCAACCAGAGAGCAACTATTGAATACAGCATTCTTGATGATGGTAACCGTATTGCGGGAGTAAGCAAATCCATCCGCATGGATGCAGGTGCTGAAGAAACTTTTAGTTTCGAAGCATTCATCCCCGATGTAAAGCCCTGGAGTGCAGAGTTTCCCAACCTTTACCAACTGCTTATTACCGTAAAAGATCGCCGGGGTCGTGTGTTGGAAAGTACAAGCCAGCATATCGGATTCCGCAGCATTGAGATTACCCGCGGACAGTTGCTGGTAAACGGCGTTCCCATCACCTTGAAAGGGGTAAACATTCATGAGCACAACCCCGAAACGGGTCATTACCTTACGGAAGAACTCATGCTGGAAGATATCCGACTAATGAAGCAGTTCAATATCAATGCGGTGCGTCTGAGCCACTACCCCTTCCCCGAAAGGTGGTACGAACTCTGCGATGTCCACGGATTATATGTGGTGGATGAAGCCAATATCGAATCGCATGGACTCTATTACGGCGAACGTTCACTGGCCCACAGGACTGACTTCCGGGAAGCGCATGTGGATCGTATGGTTCGCATGGTGCATCGAACCAAAAATCATCCATCGGTTATTATCTGGTCTATGGGCAATGAAGGTGGCAACGGTGTGAACTTCTATGCCGGTTATAAAGCCATAAAAGCGGTGGACCGCACCAAACGCCCTGTACAATACGAAAGGGTGGAGATCGGAAGCCGTTTCGCACTGGAATTCGACTGGAACTCCGATATCATCGTACCCCAATATCCCAATCCATACACCTTTGAATGGTTTGGCCAGCATGTGCTTGACCGCCCCTTTATACCGTCAGAATATGCCCACGCCATGGGTAACAGTATGGGCAACTTTCAGGAATACTGGGATGAGATCAACAAATACCGCCAGTTGCAGGGTGGTTTTATATGGGACTGGGTTGACCAGGGACTATGGAAAGAAAACGAGCGTGGCGAAAGATTCTTTGCCTATGGCGGACACTACGGCGAAGGCATGCCAACCGACGGCAACTTCCTGCTCAATGGTATCATTTTCCCCGACCGCGCCATACAGCCGGCCATGCACGAAGTGAAAAAGGCACATGAATCAGTGCGGTTTAAACTGCTGCGTGTTCAAAACAATACAGCAAAAGTGCTTGTGGAAAATCTGTACGACTTCACAAACTTATCCGACTTCAGCTTTAGCGCTTTTATCAAGGCCGACGGAAAAGTAGTGGGTACAGTGGAAATGCCTGAAATGGATGTGAAACCGCATGTTGGAAAACCCCTTACACTGGAACTGCCCGAAATAATCATCCGCCAGGCAACAGAGTATTTCCTCCACTTTGAAGTAAAAACAAAAACTGCCTCTGATATGGTTCCCCAAGGACATATCATTGCCAATGAACAGTTTAAACTGCCCTGGCACGAAGCTGGCGAACATCAGCAGCTAAAACTGCCCGAACTAACGCTGAAAAGCAGCAACGACAAACTGATTTTCTCAAACGATCAGGTGCACATTGCCTTTGACCGACACACCGGTATCATAACCCGCTACCGTGTAAACGGAACTGACTACATTCATAACGAACAGGGTCCCCGTCCCGACCTTTGGCGCGCCGTTACCGACAACGACTTTGGCAGCCAGATGCATGTGCGCAACATCAACTGGAAAAAAGCCACCCTTGAAAATGAACTGAGCAGTCTGGATTACGAAAATGCCGGAACCGGTATCTACATTGTAAAAGCAACCTGGCAGATGCCCGCTGTAGAAACTTCTTTTGAAACCGTATATACCCTTTACGGAGATGGCAGGATACATATCATGAACCACCTGCATGCTTCGGAAACAGAAACCAGCGACATACCCCGCGTGGGCATGAACCTGCTGCTGAACCGTGAATTTGAAAACCTTACCTGGTTTGGCCGCGGCCCCTGGGAGAACTATAACGATCGTAAGGTTTCCGCCTTTGTGGATCTTTACCAGGGCCATGTTAACGACCAGATGGTTCCGTATATCCGTCCGCAGGAAAACGGCAACAAGGCCGATGTGCGCTGGGCAGCACTCACCAATGGCATGGGCACCGGACTCCTTGCCATCAGCGACCCCGGTAACGAAAGAGACGGTTTTGAGATGACGGCCATGCCCTACATTACCGCCGACTTCGACGCCCGCGAAAAGTACGACTACGGTCCCGTCCACCTGGAGCTGGCCGTTATCAATGACGTTAAACCCCGCGACTTCATCCGCTGGAACATCGACTTCGGCCAGCGCGGCGTTGCCGGCGTAAACTCATGGGGTGCCCGCCCCCTCAACCCATACCAGCTCAAACCCAACCGTGATTACAAATACGGTTTTATGCTGGTACCGGTGCAAAATATGGATGTGGAGGAGATGGTGGAGATGGGAAAGAAGTTTTGATATAACAGGATTCAATAAAAAAGAGGCTGTCTCAAAAGTGCTTTCTGATCGTTGAGCAGTTCGATAAACTCACTGTAAAACCTGTCGAAAATACTGCTGAATATCAGTAAGATAACCGCTTCGACAAGCTCAGCGTCCATATTAAATTCTGTTTATGGGACAGCATCTTTTTTAACTTCCTTGGTTGTATCGGTTATCAGAATTCTGAAAAGATTTACTGAGTCGTTACAAATCCCAAAAGAGTTTATAATTGTGGCAAATATTGTTTGATAAAGCTCTTTAAACTACAAACCACAGCATTTTTATATGGATAAGTATCGGAGGATGGGGTAATAATAAAATTATTATTTGTTTTTAAGTCATCTATTCCGACAAAGAAGCCTTTTGCGGGTTTTGGGGCGTTACTATACTTGATTTCAATTGAAGCAAAGGGCTGGTTTGACTTCACCAGGACAAGGTCGATTTCCGCTCCTGTGTGTGTCCGGTAGAAGTATGACTTTGTATTAGTGGTTTTGTGGTAATTTATCTGTTGGATTGCATAACCTTCCCAGGAAGCCCCAATTGCAGGGTTTAAGGTGAGTTTGTTGAAACTCTCAATATATAATAAACCATGAAGAAAACCACTGTCCTGAATATATATCTTGGGTGATTTCACCAATCTTTTGGGAAGATTCGTAAACCAGGGTTGCAGCCGGTAAATCAGAAAAGCACCTGCCAGAAAATCAATATAACGGTTAATAACTGGAGCTGTTACACCAATAGATCTTGCAAAATCCTGAGAATTGAGTAATTGTCCATGACTATTTGCCAGCATGATCAAAAGTTTCTCGGAGATAGAAGGATTTAAATTATGACCGAATAAAATACTCAAATCACTTTGAATATAGGTGCGAATAAAACTTTGCATCCAGTCTATATAAGCATTATCGTTTTCAGCTAATAATGCAAGAGGGAACCCACCTCTAAACCAATGATGCTCCTGGGAGAATCTGGAAATAACTTCATGTAATTTTAACGGATTCAAATCAAGATAGCTTACCCTGCCAGCAAGACTTTCAGAAACACCTTTAACCAGATCCGGTGTTGCTGAGCCAAGCAATAAAAAGCGACCATTATCACGTTTTTTATCAATAACGCTTCTGAGTAAAGCAAATAGCTGTGGTTGCGCCTGAATCTCGTCAAGAATTATCAGTTTATCCTGGTGATATTCAAAAAATGTTTCAGGATCATCACCTAATTTTGATACGTCACGATTACTTTCTAAATCGAGATAGATGTAAGACTTCGCTCCGGATCTGGCAAGCTGTAATGCCAATGTTGTTTTTCCGACCTGCCTCGGACCTAATATTACAACAGCCGGTGCCAGATCTAGCTTATTTTGAATTGTTTTTATATCGTCGCGCAGGATTTCCATTTTGCTAAGGTACTATTCTTCCTTGAAATATCATAGTATAAGTATGATTTTTCAATGTTAAAATTGAAATAATGAATTTAAACTACAGAATTGAAACGCATACAGAGTCTTTGAACCGGATATTAGTATAATATTCAACCGTTTTCTGGATTATAAAAAAAAGAACCCTGATGAACTACAAAAGACCAGATGGTTCCCTACATCCGTCCGCAGGAAAACGGCAACAAAACCGATGTGCGCTGGGCAGCACTCACCAACGGCCAGGGCACCGGACTCCTTGCCATCAGCGACCCCGGAAACGAAAGAGAGGGCTTCGAGATGACGGCCATGCCCTACCTCACCGCCGATTTTGACGCCCGCGAAAAGTATGACTACGGCCCCGTACACCTGGAGCTGGCCGTTATCAATGACGTTAAACCCCGCGACTTCAAATACAGCTTTATGCTGGTACCGGTGCAAAATATGGATGTGGAAGAAATGGTAAAGATGGGAAAGAAGTTTTGATAAAATAGGATTCAGATAAAAAAGGGGCGATTGGGGCCCCTTTTTTTATGGGAGAGAATTTGGTTGGAATGTTTTATCTTTATGATAAATCAGCAGAATTTCCTCAACCATGTCCGAAAACGAAGTAATCATAGTTGACCGTATTCCCCCGGCAGATTACAACGCCCTGCTCAACACCTGCATCCGCTACGCTCTCATCTCCAAACCCTTTACCATCAGGCGGGTGGGAAATCAGTCGCTGGATCAGGCCATACTGAATATTTTCAAGGGGAAGCTGGCGGAGGCGCTGTTCAGGTATTTTTGTGAGAAGAATGGTATTCCGGCTGATTTTGATGCGTGCAGCACACCATTCTGGCAGGTGGACAATCGCGATTTTATTCTCGATGGTAAGGAATGGGACATTAAAAACAACTTTATCTACCATCCGGGAGATATGCTTACTGCTTACCCCTATACCGACTTGCCGGCGCTCATTCCCAACCGCAAGCCGGGCGATCAATGGCATAGCCGCGATGAAATAAAAAATCCGGGATTAAGCCATGGTACCGCCTATGTTTTCACTTTTCTGAAGGGAGCTTCCATCGAAAACGGGAAAAGGCAGAATCATTTTTACAACTTCAGGATTGCTGCTGAGCAAATGAGTATGATTGAAAAGCTGGAAAAACGTTACCAGGGAAAATCTGTTTCTGCTCAACCGTTTACAGAAGAACAATTCTGGGAAGAAATGCAAAAACGGGGAGGACTGGATTTCATTGAGCTCAATTA
>JAHYJP010000290.1 GCA_019429055.1 Bacteroidales bacterium | reverse complement strand
GTCCTCATAACATGTTGAAAATATTGAGGAAATTTACCATAATTCACGTTTTTACGCAAGCATAAATTTGCAAAATTTCGTTTATTTTTAAGCACTTATCTATCTTTTACTTTTTGCGAGTGCATCAACTATTGACCTCCTATTATTAACCTAAACCACTTAAAACTTTCTCAACCCTATCAGTAAATGTATGGCAAGAAGCAACTCTTTTCCTCCCATTTTCAGATATTTTTCTTCTAAACTCGGAATCAATCATACATTTTTTGTAAAGTTCAGAGAACTCCTCCTCTGAACGAAAAACTAAAATTTCTTTTCCAACCTCGTAATTTAAGTCAATATCTGCTACGTAGTCATGCAGAAGAAGTGATCCGGCTGCACACGGATCAAAACTCCTTTGGTTTAGGCCATTAATAACATTGTTTTCATTTTTTAAATTCAAAACCATTCTTGATCGTGCATATATATTTGAAACCTTAGAAATATGGAGCTTGGTACTTTTAAAATTGTGCGCTTTCCCCTGGATTCCATTGTTGTTCCATCCTGGCCCAAAGACATCAACGCAGCATTTAAGTTCTTTCAAAAAAGAGGCTCTTCCTGGTGTCCTTGATGCTACGAAAGAACAATTATATTTATTTTTATATATAAATCCTTTCTCAATGAAAATTTTTGGATCTGTCGCAAGAGGAAGATATTCAACATTATCTGCACTGTAAATGTCAAAAAAACCAGTATCTGTATAATATAACCGGTCAATCAAACTTAATTTCTCTATATTTTCTTTTTCTTTTTTAAAAGAGTCCCCAACCCATCCTACAACTTTTAATTTGTTTTTCTCTTTAAACTTGTCGATAATTTCAAAGTATTCTCTTTTCAAAAACATCGGCGCGATTAAAAAGATAGTGTCAGGACAAAATTCTTTTAATTTTTTTTCAAACTTTTGAAAAGAAAAATCTCTTTTAAAATATTTGTCAATTTTTCTATATCTTTTCGTATCAAATATTTGCGTTGAAAAATTTTTCTTCCGAAAAGCTCGAGACATTCCCTCCGTCAAGCCTGAGTAATCAATTTTTGCCAGAAAAAGAATTTTCATACATTTTTCCGTTCACAAAATTTCTTTAATCATATGTTCGAACTGCCTACTATAAGGACATTCTATAATTACATTTTCTCGCAACAGGTTTTTAAAATTTCTCCTCTTGCTATCTGAACCAAGATACATCAGCACAATTTCAAGGAGATTCTCCTTGGATTCGTAATTGGGAGTCATCGCAAGGGGCGTTCTTGCCAACTCTTCCTGCCAGTCGCAAATTTGAAATCCCCCCGCAGCAGGGATTTCATAAAACTTCATATTGAAGCCGTTGTCGGTTAGGTGGTGGTGGATATTCAGGGAAATCTTGGAGCAGGCATAAACTTTTAAGCTTTCCTGTAGACTCAGTCGCTTCTTTGATTTAATGCCCGACCCCTGCCAACCACGACCCCAGACCTGCACGGGCTCAGTAAGATGCTGATTGAGGTAATGGATAACTTCAGCACGCTCTGGATAATGGGTTCCGACAAAAGACACCTGGCAGGTGTATTTCATTTTCTCCTCGGCGGAAATTTCCCCGACCTGGTGAAAGGTCTTTGAATAACCGAAGGGAAAGTAGTGAACATTCTTGAACCCTTGATTGACAAGCTCGTAATAGGCCCCCCTGTAGGAGACAAGAAGGGCGTCCAAGGCACCGGAAGAACTGGCCTCTTTCAGGCTGTCAAAACGTCTTCTAGCTGCATCGACCAACACGTCACCCAGCCAGTACACGGTTTTGATCTGCGGGTTGTGGACTTTGATCTTTTTTAGAAATGCTGAGTCAACCTTTCCCTGAATACTGAAATACAGGTCGAACTGACTCTTTCCAAATTCTGCAAACAAATCCTCCTGCTGGAATTTTTCCCAATCCAGAAGTGCCTTTGTCGCCGGAAGAAACTTATTCAGCTTTTGAAAAAAATGGGCTTTTGCTTTTTTCTCGTTGTTATAGAAAATCTGCGTTTCCCAGCCTAAATTGTGAAATTCATCCGCAGATATTTCCGTCCACATACCAGCCCATCGAGGACCGTCAATAAATATCCTCATGTTTTATACAAATCCCCATAAACTTCCAGCGTAAAAAATTAAACTACTTATTCTCTTGATTCATTGAAAAATCAATATCTTGATTGTCCTGAAGAAGAGCATAAGTGTCGCGTCTCAATTTCTGACACAACCCAGCTCTACCTTCAGCCGTTCACCAGGCCCCTCAACTCACTGTCTTTTTCGGCTTTCATTGCCAATCTCCGGCTGGATTGTGAAATGGCCGCAACTGATCTCGAAGCACCCGTCGATCTCTTTAAGATTTGCGCCGCTGTATTTTAGGCACAAGTATAGTGCAGCACCAAGAGCATATCCGCCGACGTCGGCGGCGTTTCAAAACAGTCGGAGGAGGCGGACACCAGATTCGCGTTGCGGTGGATCCCCTCCGCGCCGTCACGCGTTTCATCATCGATAAATGCGGTCAAGGATTGAGCTCCCGCCCGTCAGCTCAATCTCATCGACTAAGCGGAAGATCCGTTGAATGAGCACATCGGCCAATCGCGCAAAACGGCTGGTGAGTGATTCTAGGAGCCTGTAACCCATAATCTTTCGCATCTGTTTGTTCTTTGTCGCGTCAGCTACGTTCCGATTTCAGCTGTTTAGCTACGGCCAGGTAACAGAAATCGCGCCTTGCTGACACGTCAAAGCCCTGCGCAATCCCTCGAAATCCTGTGGGTTACAGGGTACTAGTCGTTCCAACTGTTCCGGCGGCAGCTCCTCCTGACCGATTAAATTGTGGCATCTCTCCATTGAGTAGCCAAGGTGACCGGCGGCGAGTTGCAGGCCAAGCAGCTCTTCTTGTAGCAGCTCAATTTTTTCTCGCATCCAAGCGCACTCCCTCTTGCATGACCATTCGCGGAAAAGGCCGGGTGGTATCGGGATAGATGGCAATATCGATCTTGCGCTCACCCAGCTTTTGGTGCAATTGCGCAAGAATATCCAACTTTTTCATGAGATTGATCC
>JAHYJP010000043.1 GCA_019429055.1 Bacteroidales bacterium | reverse complement strand
AATGCTTTCGAAAAAAATAATTGAAAACTTCCCGCACAAAATCGATCAGCACATTCTGAATTCGGCAGGCATTGAGCGATTTCCTGAAAAACAACTCGATATGGTCCGACTGGGAATCGGACTTTACGGTGTTTCGGCAACCAATTTTCCTTTACAAAACATCAGCACATTTAAAAGCGTTATTTCGCAGGTAAAAAAACTGCAACCCGGCGAAACAGTGGGTTACAGCCGCAGTGGAGAAATTACCCGTGAAACGGAGATTGCAGTGGTGCCCGTGGGTTATGCCGACGGCCTCGATCGTAAACTGGGAAACGGGAACGGGGAAGCTTTTATTAAAGGGAAACGCGTTCCGGTAATCGGAAATATTTGTATGGACATGCTCATGCTGAATGTAACCGGGTTAAATGTTTTGCCGGGAGATGAAGTGGAATTTTTCGGGCCGAATATTTCAATTTCCGAAGTTGCCAAAAAGGCAGGAACCATTCCTTATGAAATCCTGACCGGAATTTCACAGCGTGTAAAACGGGTTTATATAACTGAATAGTCAGCCAAGTTTGCTTATCCTGTCCAACCGGTGAGCATCCAGAATTTTTATTTTCCGTCCGTCGATGGCAATAACCTTTTCGTTGGCAAAAGTTGAAAGCGTACGAATTGCGTTGGATGTGGTCATATTTGATAAATTGGCAATGTCTTCACGCGAGAGATAAACCTTCAATGTGGTTCCGTCGTGTTCGAAGCCATACTTGTCTTTTAGCAGCAATAATGACTCAGCCAGCCTGCCCCGAATATGTTTTTGCGTTAATGTTACCGTCCGGGCATTGGAAAATCCAAGTTCTTTTGACAATTTTCTGATTATACTTAACGAAAAGTGGTTGTTTTTTAAGGCTTTATTCAGAACAAAATCGGGACTGATGTTACAAATCATCGATTCTTCGATGGTTACGGCCGATGCAATATGGTTCTCTTCGGCAAACAAAGCACGATAGCCAATAATTCCCAGAGGCCTTGCCATACGTATAATTTGCTCGCGCCCACCAACACCTTCTTTAAAGATTTTTAACTTGCCGCTAACAAGCATCATAAACCCTGTAGGCTTATCTCCCTCTTTAAATACAAATTCATTTTTTTTGTAATGCGCCAGCGATATATGCCGCTCCAATTCTTCTTTTTCCTCCCTGTTAAGCTGATAAAAAATTGAATTTGGATTATCCAGAATATCTTTAATTCCCATCTCTGATTTTATCATAAATAACCAACAACATTTCTTACAGCATCAAAGTTATAAATTTTGGGAAATTCGCATCTACTTTTCAATTTTATTTTGCTGATGGAGAAAAGGCACAACAATTATTTCGTATTGCAAATCCAGTTTTTGCATTCATTTGAAAATAGAAACAGCCATTTCGGAAATGGTTGTTTCGGAATTAAATTTTCCCTTTTTATGGATTAATCTAAACTTTTACAATTGCCGGTATTTTACTTTTACTCAACTGGACTAAGGCGTAATGCAAAACCTCCTCTTCCCAATAAATTAAGCGATAAACTGCCACTGTTCATAACAGGTTTCGTTTCCTTACTCATTGTTGTATGTGTTTCATCACTGAATATTAGTGCGTTATAATTTTTGCCTTCAGTTAAAAAATCCAGCAGAATATTCACAGTTCGTGCTTCATCCGTCATACCACCGATATACCAGTCTTCACCGTTTCTGCGTGCTATAACAATATAACTGGCAGGCATTCCTTCTATATATTTTGTTTCATCCCAATTGGAGGGAATATCTTTGATCAGTTCTCTACCCGGCCATTCAAGAAGTTTTTGACCATGTTCTGCATAAATCATTAACCCGGCCTCGTAAACAATAGGCATTGCCAACTGGTAAGCATGCGTGCCTGGCGACCGTTCAAAATGGATGACTGTATAGCTTACAGGACCCATTACATTTCGCACATAAGGAATAGTAAGATCGTTTGAGGCTGGCTTTGTTCTTCTTTCCATACCATCAACTCCCTCAAGCGTCATCAAGTTAGGATATTGCCTGCGTTCACCGGTTGGAATAGTGTTTCCGTGCAGTTCCAAAAGAAATGTATATTCAATTCCTAAATCAAAAATCCAATCCCTCATCCGCAAACTTTGCTGGGTGTCTTCATAATCTCTCCACTCACGGGGATTTTCACTTAACGTGTTGTTGTCAAAAAAATCAATTTTAGCACCTTTCAATCCCCAGCCTGCATAACGGCCCATTGTTTCCCTTGCTTTTTCAGGTGTATCAAATTCACGTGTATGGGCCCATCCTATCACGCTCACATTTTTTGAATCAGCATATTCTATCACCTGGAGCACTGAATCACTTCCTCCCCAGCGCCTTGCAAAACCTGCATCAGCCATATAGTATTCCCAGCCCATTTCGGCAACTGCATCAATCCACATTCTCGGTTTATCGCCGTCCCTGGCTATAAAATCCCACATTACGCGGCCAGGACGCACCCAATTTTTAATTGTACCATTCGGATTTAGATATTCAGGATTTGCGGGAGGATTTAAATTTTCTGCTAAATAGGATTCCACAATTTTCCCTGGATTATCAGGAGAAATGATTACCATGCGCCAGGGAGATTTAAAAGGAAGGGTTGAATGTACAGGTCCGATTTTTTCCTGATCTAAAGGAAAACTATACGTGAAAGTTGAGCCTGAACGTTTAAGATGGGGTTGAATGTAATTTCCATAGGTTGCTGCCTGACCCATCAATACAAAATGGTTTTTGTCCTTAACATGTGCCAGCACAGGATTTGACATCCGATCTCCGTCAATCGGACCAAGAGCGCTTTCATACCCATACCTGTTGGGATGATTTTGACCATAATAAGTAAAATTTTCACCTGACAGATTTATGGAACTGATTTCACCACTGAATTTAATTTCGCCATCTCCGGGTATTTCATAGCTGTATGCAATACCATCGTTGTAAACCCGAAAAAACAGATTTAAATTCTGTCCGTCTTTATTCAATGTAATCTTTTGTTCATTTGCGTAGTTCCGGTAGGTTGAAGCTTTCCCCTGTGGAAGCTGATATATTTCATCAATTGTTTGTTCCGAATGCCCTTCAAGTTTCATTCCTGATGTAAATTCTCCAATGCTGGTAGAAATTCCGATTGGACTTGATGAAACAATTTCCTGGTTCCTGCTTTGTACCATATAGTGAATGGTACCCTGTTCTTTATCGAACTTGAGGTTGGCAGTAATTTGGCCATCGGGAGAAGTTACTGTGAAATCAGATTTTGGAGAACAAGCTACAATAAAACAAACCAACAAAAAAGTTAATAGTCTGTCAATAGATTTTTTCATGATAAATGATTTTAATCGTTAATATTGAGTTCAATTTTAAAAATTCCCATCTAATTCAAGTTTGATAACACTAGCAATCTGGTCCGGAGCATTCATCGGTAATTTTATTGCCAGTCCTTCGTTTGTTGCCGTAGTTTTCACTTTTTTGTTAGTGGCTAACAATTTGGCTGAACGAATCTTGCCTGTTAATTCAGGGACAATTAATTCTCCATTTTCGGGCCAGTCAAATACTGAAAAATACAGGATTGTTTTTCCTTTTTCAGTCTTTTTCGTGCACCTTCCCCAGGGAAAAACACTAAAAGGGCTTGCATGGGTTCCATAAATCGATTCTCCGTTTACATCCATCCAGTTGCCTATTTCCTTTAACCGCTGAATGCTTTCATCGGGAAATGTCCCATCGGGTTTTGGACCGACATTTAATAAATAATTACCACCTTTTGAAGCAATATCAACCAAATTATGAATTAATGTTTCAGTGGATTTCCATTTGTTGTCGTCACGCCACCCCCATGAACCATTCATAGTCATGCAGGTTTCCCAGTTGGAACCTTCCATCTCTTTCTGGTCGGGAATTTTTTGTTCTGGTGTTTTTGTGTCACCCGGGAAATTCGGACGTTTTAATCTGTCATTTGTAATAATGTTTGGTTGAAGTTTTAATAACTCCTGTAATTTAAAAGCTGCTTCGTCAGTCATTCGGGTAGGTGTGTCCCACCAGAGCACAGTAATTTCTCCATAATTTGATAAAATTTCACGCACCTGAGGAACAGCAACCCTGTCGATGTATTCATCAAAAGTTACCGAACTCTGAATTGGATCCCAGTGTCCCTGATTTTCGGCTGTATATTTATCAATCCGGGCTGAATCAGGATTAGGCCAGCCTTCCCGCATCACTTTTCGGGCAACAGAGCCGCCCGGATTGGTCCAGTCCTGAGCCTGCGAATAATAAAAACCTAATTTTATGCCATGCTTTTTACAGGCCTCGGCAAGAGGTTTCAAAAGGTCCTTTCCATAAGGTGTTGCATCCACTACATTCCAGTCGCTGGCTTTACTTTCGAACAAGGCAAATCCATCATGGTGTTTGGACGTAATAATCAGGTATTTCATTCCGGCATCCCTGGCCATTTTCACCCAGGAATCCGGATCGTAGTTTACCGGGTTAAATTCTTTTGCCTTTTCCCTGTATTCAGTCACAGGAATTTTGCAACGGTTCATTATCCATTCCGCTCCTCCCCGGGCTTGTTCATGTCCGTTATACTGTCCGGCATACAACGCATAAACTCCCCAATGGATAAACATACCAAACCGTGCCTCGTGCCAGCAGGCAAGTCGTTCTTCGTCGGTTAGTTTTTTGTTTGCTTCGAAGTTCTGCGGATGTACCGGACCTGCCATTAAAATTGCAGCTACAATTAGGATAAATACTTTTTTCATACTGATTTTATTTAATTATTGTCATTTGTTTCCAGGTAATATTTCCAATGTTATCCGGTTTTCCTGCTTTTGCAGATGAGATATTGCGAATAAAATCTCCTGAAGGTTGTGTTTCAATGGAAATCTGGCGCCAACAGTAATCGCCTTTTTCATAATTGAATGTTTCCCCGTCATCATCATACAAACTGTAATTTCCATCTTTTGTGCCGTAATGGCGGATTTCAATATCCACTTTTTCACCGGATTTTGGCGAACGCAAACGAGGTTTCATCATTGGAACGATGCCTCCGTCTTTTACAAATACCGGAATTTTTTCCAACCCTGGTTCCACCGTGATTATTTCACCTTCTCCGGCAAATTCCCCGGTGTAAAAATCAAACCATTTCCCTTCGGGCAAAACTACTTTTCGTGTTGTTTGTCCTGTAAACATTGGCACCACAAGTAAATTTTCTCCTGCCATATACTGGTCTTTAATTTCTTTAGTAATGGCCTCTGCATAAGGATTATCTTCCAGATTTGAGGAGCTGGAAACCTTTTCTATCGAATGGCTAAATGCAGGCTCAAGGTACATGGCCCTGAAAGGAGGAGTACCTTCAAAGTGATATTTGGCAAACTCACTGTAGAAATAGGGCATAAGTTTCATTCTTAGCTGTGCAATATCTCTAACGGCATCAGCAACTTCCGGAAAAGACCAGGGTTTTGTACCGCTTGACCAGGCGTTTATCATTGCCATAGGTGAAAAACATACCGATTGCATTCTGCGAAGCCATTCTTCTGCAGAGCGCGAATTCCTGGCTTCCGGTGTCCAAAGTAAGCCACTGAAACTGCTGTTGCAGAGAGCTGTGATAAAATCTTCATGGTTGTAATAGTCATTATACAAAACAAAAGGCATGGGTGAAGATCCGGCATTGGATGCACGGACCAGACCATAAGTACGTTGATTTTTTTCTTTATAAATGTCAGCTAACATTTTTTGCAGCTTAATCCCATAGGTTTGCCTCATTTGTTCAGCACTTATTCCTGAAGGAAATGTAGCTACATCAGGCCACAGGTAATGGTCATAACCGTCAACTTCATCTATTTTATATCCACTGACTCCTATATCAATTTGGCTTTTAGTAAATTGTCCCATCAAAATTTCTTCGGCTTCTTTTGTATATAAATCAGGTACCAACCCATTCCAAACAGTATGGCTGCCGGTAAATTTTTCCATGGCATCATAAATTGGAGATTCAGGAGATACGTAAGGATTTGTCCAAAGATTCAAACGAACACCCTGTTTCAGTAACTCAGAAACAAATTTTTCGGGCTCAGGGAAACGATCAGGAGCCCATTCAAACGTGCACGGGTACGATGCACTCTGCCATCCGGGTTCCAGTCCAATAAAGTCGAGCGGAAAATCGCGACTGTTAAACTCTTCAACTTCTTTTTTTACATCATCTGCTGAATATAGCCTGTGTACGCGATGTGTAAATCCCAATCCCCAACGTGGAGGCAGGCAACCCCCGCCCATAAACAGGTTATAACGCCTGACAACATCCAGTGAAGTAGGGCCGGCAAATATGTAAATTTCCACTCCTTCAGCCGGGACAAGAATTTCAACAGCGTCTGAGTATGGTCGTGAGGTCCATTCCTTATCAGTATTCCTGTCATAAACGGTTGGTGGATTTTCGCTGTCTTTACGCACTGCCGTGCCTGCCCATATTTTCAAATACCGGGCTGAGTTAATGAAAACTCCATACCCCCGGCTGGAAACATAAAAAGGCACCGGCGCATGTGTTCGTCCATTGTCTTTTCCTCCGTAATGGTCAACATGTAGGTTTAGTATTCTTCCTCTTTGGTGAATAGTTTGAAAATTCAAACCAAACCCAAAAAGCTGTTCTTCTTTTTCAAGTGGAAATCTTAAATACAAAGAATTATCCTGGAATGTAGATTCCAATTGCTGAGGCTGGTTTGGTATATTTTCATCCGGAAGCTTATTTAAAGCAGCAATATTGGGCTGTGGTTCAGCAACCGTTAAAAAATCCAGCATTTCAGGATTTCCAATCACACCTTTCCAAACACCTGGAGCTACTTCCTCCCAGTTTGGTTGCTGACAATATCCTACAGATGGGAATAAAACTACAAGTAGTAAAATTTGGATTAAGAATAGTTTCATTTTTTTATACATATTTTGATTTGTCAATCATTATCAATTCATTCCAGATTATTTTTTTTTAAATAGGTTTTGCCTGAATTCTATATGTTTCACCGGGTTGGGTAGGCATTTCATAGTCATAGGTGTCCGGGATTTTCAATTCCTGCAAATCCTGTGGAGCTTTTGAATTCCATGTAATTCTATTTCCGAAACTGATTTCTCTATTTTTTGAAGCTTTACTTTCTAAAAGTTTTTCAGATTTATGATACAGAGGAACAGATGATCTTAAATGAAGTATTCCGCCCTTCTTTGAAGTAATATTTGCTGCTACCAAAGTGCCATTTTCCCATTCCATATCAACAACAAAACCACCTCGTGCAACAAGCCCTGAAATTTTACCATCTTTCCAATCATCGGGCAAAGCAGGCAACAAATGCACAATTCCGTTATGGCTCTGTAGCAACATTTCAGCAATACCTGCAGTTCCGCCAAAATTTCCGTCTATTTGAAAAGGGGGATATGCACTGAAAAGATTGGGATAGGAACCACTTCGGTTACCTGTAAGTTGAGGGTCAATAAAAGTCAATCCCTCCTTCAGTACATCCAGTGCATGGTTTCCTTCCTTTAACCGGGCATACCAGTTAACCTTCCAGGCCATTGACCAGCCGGTGCTGATATCGCCACGGAATATTATCGACTGTTTTGCAGCTTTTGCAAGTTCAGGCGTACTTTCCGGAGTGATTAAACCAGCGGGGAACATACCGTATAAATGAGAAATGTGACGATGTTTATCATCCGGACTGTCCCAGTCTTTGTACCACTCCTGCAACTGCCCGTATTGCCCTATTTGAAAGGGATATAATTTTTTAAATGCAGACTCCAGTTCATTTGCTAATTCAAGATCGGTATTAAGAACTTTGGTTGCCTGTATGCTGTTCAAAAACAGTTCTTTGATAATTGACATATCCATTGTGGAAGCCATGCTTACATCATATACTTCATCACCCACCCTAAAGGAATTTTCCGGTGAAGTGGAGGGATTGGTAACAAGTTCTCCCTTTTTGTTTTCGACCAAAAATTCAAGCATAAATTCAACAGCACCTTTCATCAACGGCCATCCCCGGTTTTTCAGAAATTCCTTATCGCCTGTATATAAATAATGTTCCCATACATGTTGTGACATCCAACCACCTGCCATTGCCCAACAGGTCCATCGTGGTGTTCCTCTCGGGTCCCAGTCGGAACCTCCTGTTGGGGAGGTCTTTGCCCAAATATCTGAATTGTGATGAACGCACCAGCCATTTTCAATGCCGTAATTCATTTTAGCAGTAATACTCCCGTTTATTGCCAGATTCTCCATAAAATTAAACAGGGGTGTGTGGCATTCTGACAGATTGGTATTTTCTGCAGGCCAGTAATTCATTTCGATATTTATATTGGTTGTATAATTACTTCCCCAGGGTGGCTGAATTTTATTGTTCCAAATACCCTGAAGATTCGCCGGAACAGCACCTTCGCGGGATGATGAAATCAGCAGGTATCTTCCAAACTGAAAATAAAGAGCTGCTAAATTTGAGTCGTTATTCCCTCTTCCAAACTCAATTAACCGCTCATCAGTTGGAAGGTCTGGTTTAGATTCTGCAAACTGAAGAGAAACCCGTTGAAATAAATTTTGATAATCTGTTAAATGGCTGTCTTTTAGTTGACTAAAATTTTTTCTTCGAATATTTTTAAATATTTCTGCTGTTTCTTTAGAAGGATCTTTTCCTTCCAGCCCCGGTGATTTATCAAAGCCATTAAAACTGGTTGCAGAGGTAAGAACTATTATTACTTCATCAGCTTGGAGAACCTGTAGCGTTTCACCGTCAGATGATACTTCACCACCTTTATTTTTTATTTTCATTCTAATTTCAATGTTCGTTCCTTCTCCTTCAAACGAATCATAAACAACCTGTTCGGGCTCAGACTCACGATGAGCTACATACTTAGGTGCTTTCCCAGACAGAATCATCTCATTTCCATTAACAACTTTGGTTTTTAATTTCAACGGAGTTGACAAATCAGCAGAAAACGATATTTTTCCTTTTTCAGAAGCGGAGAGTTTAATTACTAAAACTTTGTCAGGAAAACTTATGAAAGACTCCCTGAAATATTTGACTCCCTCAACATTAAATTCAGTAGTTGTGATGGCTTGATTTAAGTCCAGTCTTCTTGAATAATTTTCTACTACTTTTTCTGAAAAATTAAAATTTAAAAACAAGTCACCCAAAGGCAAATATCTGGCGGAATAAGGCCCATGCATTTTTTTCCAAATCTCTCCTGCTTGTCCATAATCTTCATTGAAAACTGCTTTACGAACTTGTTCTAATATTTCAGGTCCATCTTTAGCATTTCCAGGTACCGGAGCACCTGACCATAATGTATTGTCATTTAAAGAAAAATGTTCAGTTTCTATCCCCCCATATACCATCGCCCCCAGCTTTCCGTTTCCTAAAGGCAAAGCTTCCTCCCATAATTCAGCTGGCTTTGTGTACCATAATTCCAAATCAAATTCCCGTTGTGCAAAAGCAGAATTATAAAGTGTTGTCAAAATGAAAATTAGTTGAAATAACTTCATAAAAATATTTATAAATTTTTTATAGAATTAATTAATTATCTCTTTTATGTATTTCTTAGGTTCAGCCCCTTTTTTTACAAGGATATAATTACCCTTTTGGCGTGTTTGAAACTCTATTAATTCACCCTTGAAGGTTTTAATTTCTTTTCCCCCAACATATAAACTAACAATATCACCAGGCCAGGGATTACGCACAATACAAATTTCTCCTGCAAGCGATTTAATTTCAATAAATTCAATGGAATTATCCTGAATGGATGTAGTAATAAGAAAATTCCCCCTTCCCAGAAGTGTAAAAGATGCATCCCAGTTTGCAGGCCAGGCCGGGAATACCCGAATAACAGGTTTTCCTCCGGGTTCTGAAGGAGCACTTTGGAAAAGTGCAAGGTGTAAGGCGTCTGCCACCCGGCCAAGACGTTGTACTCCAGTAGTCTGGAATCCTTCACGTAACGTCATTCTGTTGGCAAGCACCTCTGTTTCGGCCGTATTTATTTGATTGGGAATCAAGTATTGGGTCGATTCACATCTCCCGAGAATCGAACCTGTTACCGGCAATTTAGAAAGTACATTTACCCGTGTTTCGGAATTTATGCCATTTCTAAAATAACTATCGAAAGTCGAATTGGCAATTTTTAACACCTCCTGGTTTTCTGATTCCAAATTACATAAATCGAAAAACCATACCGGCATTGTATTGGGATCCGGTGAACTTGAATAATTTCCTCTTTCAACCG
Organism: Bacteroidales bacterium; assembly: GCA_019429055.1. Classification (GTDB taxonomy): domain Bacteria; phylum Bacteroidota; class Bacteroidia; order Bacteroidales; family UBA7960; genus SKVR01. The sequence continues at coordinate 13,226 of JAHYJP010000043.1, read as the reverse complement.
GTGGCAGTGCTTTTATCCATCTTACAGGATCAGTTGATGTAACATCTGCTACATCGGTACTAAGTGTAAGTGGCGCCAGATTGTTGTGGATTTCTTTCCATTTTTCCTGAAGTTCCATGTCTGTCCCAAGAATTTCTGCTGCCTTTATAGCAACAGGGAAAATCCCCCGCATCGAAGAAATTTCCTCTACTGTATTTTTTGCATTCCAAACTGATTCATTGTCATTCACATGGTGAATACTATAGATTCCATCCTGTTCTTTTTTTAAATTTGGAAAATTACGGTAAAACTCTGCAACTCCCTTAATAACAGGATATGCGCGTTCTTTTAACCACTGCTTGTTTTTAGTGTATTCATATTCCATCCAAAACTGATAAGCTATTTTTGCACCTCTGGAAAAAATATGAGTAACATGACCAAAAGCACCACCGCCTTTATCCCCGTGCACCCACTCACCATTCTTCCAGCCAATATCGGTTTTCTGGTTCCACCGACTTAAAAAAGGCATTTTTGTACGGGCATAATTTTTATATTGCTCCGATCTGTTTTCCCATGATTTTTCAACTAAAAGCAAAGCCCGCATCTCATCCGCAATTTCTTCGGGTAATTCTGGTAATCCATTAAATCCAACAGTTTCAGGAATAAAAATCCCTTTGCTTCCCCATTGCTGACGTGCGGCTACAGCACATGATTCATACATATTTGAATACATATTAAAATACGGTTCCATTAATTCACTGCGGTTTGCGGGAAACATTCCGTTATACAGGCAACTTTGGTTGGCTCCCCAAAACAGATTGCCCCATTTACGTGAATCACCACCAGTGGTCCAAAGCATTCCGTTAAATTTTGGTGGAATCTTGCCCCTTGAACCGGAACCCATTACATACATGAAGTACGTGTAATTCAGCTCAACCATATCTGCAACTCCATCGTTACTGTGCAGGTGGACAAAAGATTTTTCCCAGAATTTTTTCCACCATTCCCTACTTGATTCAAAAATCGAATCAAATCCCAGTTCTTTCGCTTCCTTATTTAGCGATTTTACTTTTTCTGAAAGGTTTTCCTCCTGATTAAAGCTTGCAGCGGAAGAAATAAAAAAAGTAACCGGTTTTGTGCCGGGTTTAATAACAAATCTGATTTCATTTTCATTAGTTATTTGAGCTTTGGCATTTTCATGCGATGAACCAATTAAGATTGCTGAACCACAATAGAAATCTTCTTCCGTAAATTCCTGGTTAAGTATTAGTTGGTTATCTTCAATCCTTAATCTGGAAATCGCACTGTGATCGCCCTTTTTTACAGTAGGAGGCCGTAATGCGCGAAGTTTGGCAAGTAGGGTTACCGGTAATTCTTCATTGGGGAAAATACGCACTGCCATAACATCCTTTTCCGCCCATGTAAAAACTTCTGTTTTGAAACCTTTACCGGTAGTTGTAACTAACCCATTATAACAGGTGAGGTGCTGACTGAAACCGGAATCTGAAAAGATGTTTTCACTTTCGCTGATAAAATCGAAATCTACGAATCCCAAACCGCCACAATAATCAGTATGGCGTTCAAAAAAATTATCAGATGACGCATCATTTGGAAATACATCAACCCGGTTGATTTGCATTTTCAAAGCTGACGGAGTTGTCCACACAAGGCTTCCCATTACGCCATTCCCAACGGGCATTCCTTCTTCACTTCTTTTGACGGGTGAAGAATAATGCAAGTCTGCTTTTGAAACCAATTTTTCAAAATCAACTTTTAACATCTCAGATAAATTGGGCGGCTCTTCTGCATTCAAAAACTGAAAAGAAATAATTATAAGGGTTATTAGCAGCCATATTTTTTTATCTGAATTTTTCATTTCAACTTTTCTTCAATATCTTTTTTTAATATGCGATATTTTTCAATGCTTGTTCTCCCAACCTTTCTTTTAGTTGTGCCAGATAAAGGCTGACAGGAGTTACCGGGTCGCCCTGAGAATCAAGTGTACCTCCAGGCAAGATTGGTTCCTGATTAAATGGCCGGGGTTTAGGAATGTTTTCTCCAATACAACCAATCATCCAGTTATGGACTCCCGGCGGATTTTGAATAACAAAATTTTTAGCCACACAATTCCATGCTACGCCCCAACCCATTGACCAGCCATGTCCTGAACCCATCGATCCCTTGTTCCTGAAATCAATTCCGCCGGTTTCAGCTCGAACGTTATCGTATAACATTCCTGTTGACCACCTTTGATGAGACTCGGCTGTTAAATCGCCGGTAAATTTGCAATTTAAAATGACAATAGGGCCTGACTGCTTTCCTCCTGTTGCAACAAACCAGACATTATCAGCAATAACATTACACCGATCAACCAGAACCTGACCGCCGTTGGGTGCAAACTCAGCAGGCCTGGAGCTTCCCTGGTGTAAAGCTTTTCTTTGCACAGTAACCCGTTCAACAGTAATTCTTTTTCCACCAACCGCAACACTGTTCATTGTTTCTTCAATAAACATATTCCGAGCCCAGCAATCTTCGCCGTTTATTCGCAATGCGGTGAAATGTCTCTGCGTATGCGAAATTGGCTGGGGAGGAGAGACAATATGCAGGTTTTCAACTCCTGAATGTGCAATTCGATTAGGAGTATTTATTTTTCTCACAATTACCCCCGGGGGGTTTAAAAATTCAGAATCATAAGAATCGGTTAAGGGAACATCAACCGTAATGAAATTGCCTGAAATTTTTACAATTTCCCTTTCTGTATTCAGAACGCTTCCAACGGGCAACCATGTTTGAGGCTTTCCATCGCGCACAAGATCATGCATTTGCATAAACTCAACCCACTTTGCCGTGACAGGTTTGTCAATTGAAATAAGATCCCCAACATTGAATTTGCCAGCATTTGAAACCATAAAAGTATTTGTGCCGGAAGGGATATAGGGATCAGTAATTTGTGTCAGAATTTGTTCATTCAGGTTTTCGTCGTTATTACTATTTCGTAGTGCTCTGATGGTTATTGCATTAAATGGATTACCCGATAAATTGATTGTGCTTTTAATATTACCATACAAACCACTTCCACTTCCCCGGAGAACAACCCCACTTGTTGAAATTTCAATTGTTTTGGAAATGGTATAATTTCCAGGTGCCAGCAAAACTGCACCACGAAAATTACCTGAGAATTCCATCTTGGAAACTTCGTTGATTGCCGATTGTATATTTTCAGTATCATCACCTCCTGTTGGATTTACTGTTATTTTTACCGGAACATCAGGAATTACTACGCCACCACCCATGTATCCGGCAAAAGAGAAATCCAAAATTTTGTCTCCCTTTTGTGTTGTTTTATATTGAAGTTTTCCATGTGAATTATAATATGCCCATTCGCTGGTATTGTTTTCTATCTGTGAAGTGGTTTGAGAAAATGAAATTATAGGAAACAAAAAACAAAAAAATATAAACATAAAGGTTTTTAATAATCGGTGATCTACTCCAATTAAAACTGATATTTCAACAACAATTATTAATTTGAAAAACGTCATTGTTACATCATTTTATAAGTTTATTTGAGATTCATTCCCTATTACTTCTAATTGTTCCAGAAAAATTTCTTTGATTGTACCGTTGGATTGTATAGGAACATCCCAGGTGACCGCTCCCTTTTTTTTCCATATTTTGTGGGACCATCCAAGAATTTGTTTGGTGGTAAAACGAGGTTCGCCGGTTCCCCAACGTTCGCCGATATACGACAGAATTTGCAGTTGACTACCGTCCACAACTCCATCAAATATTCGCATCAAAGACATTAAATCAGGATCGGAAATCTCGCCTACAATGTAATCTTCGAAAGGTGTAATTGAAATAGTGCGGTTTACTACGCCGGGATTAAATGCAACCACATTTTCCTTATTTCCGGCCCTGGCAGCAGCAGCAAAACTTTCAAAGTTTGGAGGTGTTTTTGACCGATACATTGTATTTGGCCAATAACATCCATCAAACCACCAACCTGCAATATTATTTCCCCAACGTACCGACCATTCACGAATAACTGACTCCCATTTTTTCTGAAATTCCTTATTGGCAAATGGACCGTTTTTCCAACAAAGAGCTTCACGGGCCACCTGATCTCCGGCAGGTGCTCCTGCAGGTAAATAAACAATCATTTTTATTCCCTTTTTTCTCAGTGCTGCCGACAAATCTGCAATTAAATCACGGTTGGAGCATTTTGAAGGATTAATTTTCGTTAGTTTATCGTAGGTTTTATTGGGCGACAAAAAATAGCCCGAATTCTGCCCAATTGTAATAATACAATATGCTGCACCCACTGAGTGTAACTGATTGGAAAGACTATCCACGTCAAAATTATCCACCAGTTTATTCCAGGTTTCCACATTCATTTCCATATTTTCCGCTCGGGCAATCCAATCGGCCAAATAATGATGCATTACACCAAAATGTGATTCCTGCATCCACCTTGCATTGTTTTGTGCAGAAACAGTAAATCCGAATAATAAACACCAAATAATACTAAATACTTTCAATTTGTCTATTTTAAATCAATTCATAATTGCATTATTTTCATTCTCTCAATTTGACAGAATTATTGCTTGCACCATACTTAAAGACAAGAGGTAAAACAGCTTTTGATAAATCTCCACCGTCAACTTTTATGTTTTCATTTTCAGTGCCTTCTATCTGAAGAAACGCAGCCGCCGGTGTTATCACCCTGCAAGCAGTTAGCAGTACATCTTTTGTTGCCGAAAAACGCAATAATGATTCAGCTTCGGGATAACCCTGGACACTTAATCCGTTTATTACAACATCCTGAACATTATTGAAAATAACAGCGGGTCGAAAATCGGGATTGTCAACTTCAAACCGGATATTATTCATTGTCAACCCTTTTACATTCCGGGCAAAAAATCCGTATGCCGGGGGCCCCAAAGGAGGTTCTGCCCATACCCCGAAATATTCCCTTGCCACCTGAGGAATTTCTCTTTTAGCTGCAAGCTCTGCTGATCCTCCACCAGCATATGTAACATGAACATCGTTAAAACTAATATTTTCAATGATAGCATCCTCCACACCGTTAAGAGTAATACAGGAATGTTGTTCGCCATCATAAATTCTTCCCATCAACTGTCCTTCTTTCTCGGTTGGTGGCCCTACCACAACAGTAGCTCTAATATTAGTGAAAGATATGTTGCGAACGAAAGGAGCGGGTAAAGCATCAGCTCCACCATCTTCCCGGCCTTTGCCGCTGGTACCACTAAAACCTATTCCAATAGGACCTGTCACATCTTTCAAAATTAAATTGGAAAATGTCATATTTTCCATTTGTGACTGACTTGAACTAATTTTGATGGGGCATCCATATGTTTCGTATATTATACAATTCGATACAGAAATATTTTGAGCGGATCCCCCTCCAAAACGAAAGATAGACCAACGAGTGCTAAATACACAATTGGTTACAGTAACGAATTTACAACTCCCAAATAATGCACAAATATCGTCCTGGCATAATAAAGTACAGTTACTTATTGTAACATATTCACAACTAACAAAATGGAATCCATCATTATTGATATTGACACGGTTATGGATGTATATATTATTCATGTGAACGCGTCTGCTCTGAATAACCCGAATACTGTGAAACGCACATCGAATTAAATCGAGATTACGAATTATAACATTTTCACAGCGATATAATAACAAATGGTAGGGACGCTGCCTTCCTCCAATTCCACTTGGAGGAGGCTGACCGCTTTCTATAGAGCGAAACTGATGCCCTTGCCCATCAATTATTCCAGGGCCCTCGACAATAACATTTTTTGCATTCACTGCATACAGTAAAGCCCAGTTCCCATCTCCAAGCGTTGAGTCACCCCGTAAGGGAATTTCATCAACTGCATGATATTGTTTACCGTCTGCACTTCCCAACAACATTCCTCCAGCTGAGATATGAAGAGTAACATTGCTTTTCAGTTCGGTGATGCCAATTTGAAAAATCCCGGCAGGTACCAGAACGGTGCCGCCACCATCGTTAAAACAGGCATTAATTGCATTCTGCAATGCCAGAGTGTCGAGGGTGGAACCATCTCCTTTTGCGCCAAAATCTCTTATGTTGTATATACGTGTTCCTAAATCATTGTTTGACTCCTGATGTGACATAGGAGGAATTGCATTAGCCCGATTATTAATAATAGTTGCCCCGATTGAAGCACCAATTAAAGGTAAAGAGACTCGTTCTACCCATTGACGCCTTGATAGGGAAGATTGGAAAGATGTATTTATTTGTGTTTTCATTTTTTATTTTTCAACTTACAATCTCTATATATATTAATACTAATTCCCTGAAAAAATTATCTCCAGAAAATCATTATCAGATGCTGTTAAATGAAAAATTTTTCATTTAACAGCATCTGATAAAACAACCTTCAAATATTTGATTTTAACTCTATTCCAAAGGATTAAACGAGCCTCCGGACCAACCTTGTGTTTGTTTAAGATTTGTATTTAATTCAATATGATCCGGATGTATTGCATAGAAGTAATACTCTGGTTTCCAGTTGATATCAAATTGATTATCAATTACCATCACACTGTCCCTAAAGTACTCGGTATAATTCGTACTTAAATGATCTATAAGAGCGGTGGCACTCATTGATTCCTGTAAGGCATATAACTCATTGGCAGTTACAATAAGTTCTGAGTACAAGCCGTGCCTACGCGTTCCATTAAACTTGTTTTCAAACAATCTGTTTCTTCGTAAATCCCAATAACGGTGATTTTCAAAAGCCAGCTCAATTTGACGTTCATGTAATATGGCTTGGTTCATCTGATCCTCGTTCATCCCCTCTGCCAAACCGAACTTATTATTCGGCCCGGGTTCAATTCCGGCACGTGCTCTAAGTGCTATTAATTGTTCATAAGCTTCGTCAGTATTACCAACTTTATTAGCTGATTCTGCTAAATTAAGCAACACTTCTGCAAATCGTAATGACACAAAATCTACGTTACTATCAAATGCAAAAGTTGCAGCAGCATTCACATCTATTGCCTTTCGACAGTAAAAACCAGTTTGTGTTGGTGAATTCATTTCACTTCCTCCCCAGGTCCATTGAATTCTGCCGGGAATTCTGCCTTCCATTCCAAGCTCATATCTGGCACCATTGTAAACAATTGTATGATAGAATCGGGGATCCCTATTGAGCCAGTAATAATTAACATCATAAATATAAGAAGATGTTGGGTCTTCAATGTTTTTCCCATCCTTCATAGGAAAAGCCTGTACTATTTCCCAAGATGGCTGGTTACCACCTGACCTACCCGTAGATACATCCAGGGGTCGAGTAGCAGCAGCCCATTGAGTTGGTTCCGGCTTTAATGGATATTCATACCTTGAAACGAAAATAACTTCTTTGTTCATTTCATGCATCCATATATTCGGAAAATCTCCATATAATCCAAAGCCCTGAGAAACAAGGTAATCTTTTGCTGCTTTGTTGGCATTATAGGATGCCTGCCACCTATCATTTATTTGCCCCGGATTAAATTGTGGACTAGCATAATACATTAATATTCGTCCTTTTATTGCCATAGCTGTTCCTTTGTGTACCCGACCGTTGTTAGACCCTGAACTTGCAGAAATTTCAGGTAAAAGATTAATAGCCTGGTCGATATCGGTAATAATCTGCTCCATTACTTCTGAGGTTTTGGCCCTGCTAGGATATAAATCATCATCAAGGGTCAGTGTATTAATAATAAGTGGAACACCTCCATGATCCCTTATCATTTCAAAATAAACCCAAGCTCTAAAAAAGTAGGCCTCTCCTTTCATCCTATCTTTATCCACTTGCTCAATAGTACCTCCGTCAATATTGTCTAATAGGATGTTAATTTCACGTATTTGACTATACTGCCAGTTATTAACCGAAGTCTCAGTCAATTGCCCATACATAAAAGCTTCACCACCATTAGATTCATCGGAACGACCAGATAGTCCTCTATTCCATGTAGGCAGGTTTCTATCATAAATTCTGGATACAAAAGCATCAGCTAAATTAACATCATCCCAAACAAGGTCTTCACTTACAGTTCCAAGGTTGGTTTTATCAAGTACCTTTTCGCAGCTGCTCATCAGGCTAGCCAATATTATTATAATTATAATATTCAGTTTTAAAATTTTCATAATACTAAAATTTTTAAGGTTACAGAGTTAAACTAAGACCAAGTGAATGAGTTGCCATAATAGGATATGCTCTAATATTATTCATCTCAGGATCATATCCCCAATCCTTGATATGATCAAATATCAGTCCCAGGTTTGTCCCGGAATAGAATATTCTTAATCCACCAATTTTTAGACGACTAGTTAAATCCGTTGGTAAATTGTATGAAAGGTTTACGGCTTTTAATCGCAGGAAGGTCATATTTCTAAAAAACAAACTCGAAGCTGGAAAATCGGTGGGTGGCCAGCCAAACCTTAATGCTGCAGGATATTTGCCGTTTGGATCTGAAGGTCTCCAACGATCTGCCCAAAAAGCATAGGTAGATTCTTCGGCTCTTCCTTGTACCCGTCTTGCATTCGCATGTAACATTGCAGAATGTCCTCCGTTTCCTTGTAAAAGGACATCGAAAGATAGTTGTTTCCAACTTGCACCTAATGACATTCCATAAGTCATTGGAGGATATACATGTTTACCAAGAAACTCCTGGTCATCTAGTGTAATCCTTCCATCGGGATCATCCACTCCGTAAGTTCCACGAATATCTTCGTAATCCAATAATCCTACTTGTGGAGCCATATTTCCAAACCTGTTAATATAAATGGTATATCCGTCAGGCAATGCATCAACATCAGCTTGGGTTCTAAGTACATCTTTGGCACGCAACCCCAGAGTATTATGTGCACCAATTGGAAGACCAAGTCTTGATAAATGTGGTCGTATGCCTTCTGCTTCGTCATATGCTACCAACTCGTTTGTAGCATAGCCAAAATTCCCGCTTACAAAGTAACTCACCTGATTAGCACCACTTCCAATAGTATTGTTGTACGAAAGTTCAATTTCAAACCCCTTTGCATTAACTTCTGCATAGTTTTCATCGGGTAAACTTGCTCCAAAGGTAGTCGGAATTGATCTTATTCTTGTTTCAAGAATATCGTAGGTATGCCGGTAAAACATATCCATCTTAAGGTTCATCATCTTTTTCCAAAATGTTGCATCAAACCCGGCATTATAGTTCACTGACTTTTCCCAGGTAATATCTCTATTGGCTAAAGTTCCTTCTCTTAAAGAAGTTGTTACACCATCAAAAGCTGCACCAGTTCCAAGGGAATAATTCTGAAGCCATTGAAATGCTCCAACCGCATCATTCCCAAGCATTCCAATTGACCCTCTTAACTTTAGTACCTCAAAAAAATTAGAATTAAAGAAGGGTTCATTGGAAATTAGCCAACCTGCTGAGGCTGAAGGAAAAAATCCCCATCTATTTTCCGGTGCAAAAATTACCGAACCGTCATATCGAAATTAAAAATCAAGAAGATAAGTCCTTTTATAATTGTAACTAAGCGCACCAACGTAAGAAAGCCGGGCAGATTCAAATTCACTTCCATTGGAAGTTTGATCTTCTACACTTGCGCCACCTCCAACAAATTGATCGACTGTTGTAGAAATAAAATTATCACGCCTTGCAAGTATATAGCTTTCCTGAAATTCAGTTTGTTCATAAACAAAAAATGCATCAACATTATGATTTCCGAAACTGTTTTTATAATTCCCTTGTATGTTAAACTGATATGACCTGTCCTTGTAGTTACGAACCTCAAGAAATTCTGCATTTGAACGCTGTTTTTGTCCAACAGGATTATCCGTAATAATATGGTTATGGGTTCCTGTTGTTTCAAATAAAGTCATGTAATAAGGATGACTGAAACGTTTTCTTTCTTCATCCAACATATACTTGTTATATTTTAGATTTACGCTCAATCCTTTGATAAAAGGAATTTTATAATCTAATGCCATTGTAGAAGTAATACCAGTCCATTTCCTGTTATGATATCCTGCATCTAAATTAATAACTGCATCTGGTGACCATTCTACCCAGTTCCCAACCGATTCTCCATTAATATTGGGTGGCACCAAACTAGTTCTAAGTACTAAAGCTTTGTATAAGTCTTCAAATCTCCAATTCCCGGTATCCCAATTTGGACCATGAGTTGTACGATTGTCAGTATGAATATCAAGGGAAGCTGTCAATCCGGTTGCCAGTTTAACATCGATATTAGCTCTTAATGTCAATTTATTGAAATCAACATTATCAAATGATGCAATGGCATAATTATAGGTTCCACCTATATAATAATTAACTGTTTCACTGCCGCCGCTAGCACTCAAACTGTGTTGAGTAGTTATAGGATCTCTCCATAATTCTTCAACCCAGTTATAACTGTTTTCTTTAAAATAATCCAACTCGTCCTGGGTATAGACCAGAGGATCATTGGGATCAAGCGTGAATCCTTTATTATAATACTTCTGATAGGCAATTCCATCGTTAATTAGCGATGCATGTTCGTAAGCATTTAAGGATTCCGGTATCCTGGTAGGTATTTGAACACCTACAGTACCACTATAGGTTATTGTTGGTGGCCTGTTTGATCCTCTTTTCGTAGTGACCAGAATAACTCCATTAGCTCCACGAGAACCATAAATAGCGGCAGAAGCAGCATCTTTGAGTAAAGTAATATTATCCACTTCATCCGTACTGAGAGCATCAAAAGCATACTTACTGGCTACAATGCCGTCAATTACATATAATGGATCAGTATTATTTAAAGTACCTCTTGCCCTTACCTGAATATTTGATTCCTGTCCCGGTGTTCCAGCAATCTGTGTCACAGTAACACCTGATAACCTTCCAGCCAATGCGTTGGAAAGGTTATCCATAGGGATATCCTGGAATTGTGCAGTACTAACTGTTGAAACAGAACCAGTGATTGTACCTCTGGTTTGAGTTCGATAGCCTACGGCAATAACTTCATCCAGTCCAATGGTTTCTTCCTCCATCACCACAGCAAAGGTAGTTCTATCATCAATAGATACTTCCTGTGTCCGCATTCCTACAAAGGAAAACTGTAAGGTTTTTGCACCATCAGGAATGGACAAAATGAAATTCCCATCAGCATTGGTTACCGTACCTGTTGTTGTGCCTGCTACAATAACAGTAACGCCAGGAAGCGGTTGTCCGTTAGAATCCGTAACTTTACCTGAAATGGATCGCTGCTGTTGTGCATTGTCAGCTAAAAACGAAGGTGCCAGGATAATTTTTCGGTCGGTAATGGTGTAAATCACGTCTGTCCCAGCAAAAAGCATATCGAGGATTTCATCGATTTTTTTGTTTTTTACTGACAGGTTCACACTGCGATTAAGATCAACCAGTTTTTCGTTGGCAAGAAAGAAAAACTCTGAAAGTTCTTCAATTTCATCCAACACAACCTCCAACCTGGTGTTGGTATAATCCAGCGAAAGTTTCGTTTTTTGAGAATAAGCTTCGTTCGCAAAAGTTTGAAGGATTAAAGCGAGCATTAAAAATAATGTAATTCGCATGACTTTGAATGTTTTCGTTAAATAACTGAAATCCCATTCATCTACTAATTCATTTTTTTTCATAGATTTGTACTATTAAACGTTAAAAAAATTGTAAAAAGTTTTTTAAGGAAATCGTTGGCGCGATTTCCTTTTTTGTTTTCATTTTTTTATGGTCTGTCCCGTGAATTCATTTTAGTTTGATTTTAAGTTTTGAATAGAATTGTTTTATAAATTTTTCCGGTACAGTAAAACCTTTTTCTTTTGATAAGTTCCGTCGTTGAGTACTTTTCGGTCAATAATACGATAACGGATGGGAGAAGTCATACTAATATACCGTAACACATCTTCCAGTGAATCGTCCTGAAAAGTTCCCCTGATGACGTCCTTTTCCAAATCTTTATCAACCAGTTCAACCTCCACATTGTACCATCGTGCAATACGCCTTGCCACTTCGGGCATCGGGTCACCCCTGAACATCAATTTGCCCTCCACCCATGCCGCAAATTTGGAAGGGTCGGTCGTCGCAATATGAACGGAATTGCGGCTGTAAACGAGTCTTTCATTGGGTTGCATTTCAACAGGGGAAGATATCCCCTGCGTGGCAAACTCCACTTTCCCCTCTTCGAGCACCACTTCCACGTAATTTTCTTCCGGATAGGCATTCAGGTTAAACCTGGTCCCCAGTACTTTTATTTTTGAATACCCGGCTTTAACTTCAAACGGATTAGAAGAATCGTGTGCTACATCAAACCAGGCTTCACCCAAAATGGCTACCTGCCTGTTATTATTGAAAGGGAGTTGATACTCCAGTGAAGAGCCACTATTGAGCCAGCCCCGGGTTCCATCAGGCAGATCAAAGCTGATTCTCGATCCCAAAGGGGCGTGGATAGTAGAAGTAACCGGTTTTTCAACCACATATACTTTTTCTGCCGCAGGTTTTGCATTAAACCAAAGTACTCCGGCAATAAGAAGGGGAACCAGCAGAATGGCTGCTGCCACAGAATACCACCGGTAAATCTTCCTTGTCAGTGTTTGTTTTTTTCGGTTTTCAATAAAATGAATTCTGTGGTGGATACGGTCGAGCAAGTAAGTAAGATTATGATTTTCAACTTCATGGTTTTCAAGGTACTTTTTCCAATCGTCCTTTATATAATACTTCAATTCGTTGCTGTCCTCTTTCTCAGCAAAAAGCGAATAAATATAACGGGTTTCTTCAGCATCGGAAAGCCCTTTGCTGAAACGGACAAGTTTTTCTATATCGGTTGTTTGAATCATTTATTCTGTTTTATAAAAATCCTCCTGTATTTCAAAGAGGATTTTTTTCTAACTAAACTAAACCGGGAAAATCATTTTTTATTCCCTGCTGTAAAGTAATATCCATGAAGGAACAAAATCTCACGATAAAAAATGATTTTTTTTATTTTTCTGAATTTTAAATGCTATTAAATACCTTGTGCCAATCTCGTAAATCCAAAGATACACATTTAGATAATAAGGTTCAGGAAATGTTGGGATTCATTCCTTGTTACTCAGCAATTCCGAAATTAAATTCTTAAACTTTTTGGATTTAGTAATCAGCAATTTACAAGATTGCTAAAAAATTAATTTTCGGGTTATTTTATTATCTTGAGTTGAGGGACATAATCAGCTAACAGT
>JAHYJP010000289.1 GCA_019429055.1 Bacteroidales bacterium | reverse complement strand
TTGAATGGTATTGACGCAGAAATTTTCGAATTCCTGGCCAAGGCCGGTTCACCCATTACACGTAAGCCTATTAATAAGTTAAAGTTTCCGCATGCTGCAATTATTGGTGGTGTTATACGGGATAATCAAGGAATTATTGCTACCGGAGATTTGCAGGTGCAGCCCGGAGACCATGTGGTTGTATTTACCCTGCCCGAGGCATTTGACGCTGTTGACCGGATGTTCAGGAGCTAATTAACAATCAAACTGATTATGTCGCAACGTCCAGATATTAACTTTAAACTGATCATAAAGTTTCTTGGTATTCTACTCATGATCCTTTCCGGGTTTATGTTGCTGAGTTCGTTGTGGGATTTTTTATACGATGAAAAAACTACAAAAGCTATTATTATAAGTGGGATAATAACTTTTGGGACTGGCCTTTCATTTTACCAGCTAACCCGGAAAAACGATCATAAAAATATCGGAAAAAAAGAGGGTTATATCATTGTAACACTCACGTGGTTAAGTATTTCATTATTCGGATCCTTACCTTTTTATCTGTCAGGGCATATTCCATCTTTTACTGATGCCTTTTTCGAAACCATTTCCGGATTTACAACAACTGGAGCTACCATTCTGGAAGATATTGAAGCAATGCCGGAAAGTCTTCTGTTCTGGCGAAGTACAACACACTGGCTGGGAGGTATGGGTATCATTGTACTTACATTGGCAATTTTACCCATATTGGGCGTGGGAGGTATGCAGCTTTTTGTTGCCGAAGCCCCCGGAACCACACCCAGCCGACTCCATCCAAGGATTACCGAAACAGCAAAAAGATTATGGTTTATATACGTGATCTTTACTTCCGCATTAACCATATTACTAATGATGGGAGAAATGAATTTTTTTCATGCCATAAACCATGCTTTCAGTACAATGGCCACAGGAGGATTTTCCACCCGTAATGAAAGTATAGCCGCTTACGGACCATATACACATTATGTGATCATTTTATTCATGATCATTGCGGGTACGAATTTCAGCCTGCATTATTTTGCTTTGAAAGGGCAGCTTTCCAGACTACTCAATAATGATGAGTTTCGGTTTTATATATATATGATCTTCGGATTTACAATATTGTTTACCGTTAGTGTTTATTTTATTCATGATACCGGATTCGAGCAAGCCTTTCGTGACAGTTTCTTTCAACTAGTTTCTATCATTACCACAACAGGCTTTATTACAGCAGATTACCTTGAATGGCAGGGTTTTCTCTGGTTTATCATTTTCCTGTTGATGTTTACCGGAGGTTGCATTGGCAGCACCGGAGGCGGTATAAAAATGATACGGCATTTACTTCTTTTAAGGAATACAACACAGGAACTGAAGAGATTGATTCATCCCGCCGCGGTATTCCCGGTAAGATTTGATGGAAAAACCATTCCTACTGAAATCATCTATAATTTCCTGGCATTTTTCCTGCTTTATATTGCCATTTTTATGATCGGTGGTGCCATTATGTCAATTCTCGGGCTTGATTTTCAGACAGCTCTCGGATCAACTGCAGCCACCCTCGGTAACGTAGGCCCCGGAATCGGAAATGTTGGGCCGGTTGATAATTATGCTCATATTCCGACAACAGGAAAATGGTTCCTTGCATTTTTTATGTTGCTGGGTCGTTTGGAATTATTCACTGTTCTTCTTTTACTCACACCCGCTTTCTGGAAAAAATAGTTAAGTTTGCAAACTATTAACTCTCAGGCTATCCATGTTAAGCATCTGTATTCCCGTTTTTAATTATGACGTAAAGGAGCTTGCATATAAACTCCATTTACAGGCAACTGAAAATCTTCCCGGTTTTGAGATCTTGCTTGTGGATGACCATTCTGATGAAAAATACCGGATACTGAACACCGGGTTACAGGAACTGAAAAATGCAAGCTACATAGAATTGGATGAAAACATCGGGCGAAGCAAAATCAGGAATTTACTTGCGGAAAAAGCACAATTTGAAAACTTACTTTTTCTGGATTGCGATGTGGAAATCATTCGCGATGATTTTCTTTCCCATTATATCGAGGAAATAAAGCAGGGCGAAAAGGTGGTTTGCGGCGGACATGTGTACCAGAAAAATCCACCTGAACCACAAAAATACCTGCACTGGTTTTATGGTATAAAACGTGAAGTAAAAACCACAACTCAACGGCAACAATCCCCCAATGATTCCTTTATGACCGCCAATTTTCTGATCTCCAAAGAGCTTTTCGGAAAAATCCGGTTCGATGAGCGGATATCAGGCTACGGACACGAGGATACACTGCTGGGTTACGAACTGGACAAGTTTGGTATAAAAACCAATCACATCGACAATCCTGTTTTGCACGCCGGACTGGATACGGGAACGCAATTTCTGGAAAAAACCCGGGAATCCACACGCAATCTTTTAAAACTCTATCAATTCTCAGGGTTTGATAAAAAAATCAGCCACAAAATAAAAGCACTGAGGGCATTTCGTACGGCAGAAAAACTGGGTTTACAAGGAATCATTGCAAAACTTTTCTCAGCTTTCCGCCAGAAAATGGAAAACAACCTGCTGGGCCCGCGACCCAGGCTATTTATTCTGGATTTTTATAAGCTGGGGTATTTGTGCCAGGTGAAATCAGGTGAGTAAAACAACTGGTTTTTCAGGACCTCTTTGTAAAGGCGCGCTTAACGGCGCGTCTCCCGGTTAATAAAAGAAAGAATGATAATTGAATTGCAAATTCAATGATATTAAGGACAGAATTGTAACCGACCAAAAGAATTACAGTGCAGTTAAATTCTGCTCAACTGGTTTGGTATTTTTTTCTCTTTGACCCATCCCCTTCCCTTCCCTATGAATAGGGAAGGGCGTTACGGGCTGCATGTTTTGATGCTTGTTTTAAAAATTCTATTCAATTTGGAATGACTTGGTCTCTCGTACGATGATTCGTCTGATTCCGACTGCTCCGGAGGAGCTTAATATTTGTAGAAATATTCAGAATGAATAATTCCAGGCGCTGCAAGCAGCGCAGGTTGAGAAAAAGATGATGGTTTTGCAGCGCAATGTAGCCCGGTTGAAATATCGA
>JAHYJP010000288.1 GCA_019429055.1 Bacteroidales bacterium | reverse complement strand
TATGCAGCTGGCTACTATGGCTACAAATGGGCAGAAGTGCTGGATGCAGATGCTTACAAAGCATTTAAGGAAAAGGGGATTTTCGACAAAGCTACAGCAGAGAAATTCCGCAACTATATCCTTTCCAAAGGGGGCACCGAACCACCCATGGATCTTTATGTGAAATTCAGGGGTAGAGAGCCCTCCATAGATGCGATGCTGGAAAGAGACGGATTGAAGAAAAATTAATCGCAGGGCTGAATAGTAAACCTGCAACCTTATTTCATTTTTCAGGGATTCTTAATACAAAGTAAGATTTATTACCTGTTTGAAAATGGAATAAGGTTTTTTGTTTGTAATTGACTGGTATACAAATTTGTATTTGAAATTTTGAGTATGTAATCCGTAAAGATATCCGAAATATATTTGTAATTATTACCATATAGTAGTAAAAAAGCTCAAATAAGACTATATATAGAATAAAAATATCAATAAGAAGAGAAAAGGATTATATTTGTATCGAAAATATGTTTACATTTAATACGAATTAGGGAATCTTTCCAGGGGGCGGGGATAAACAGTGTTTCATCCTAAAAAAAAGCTCATGGAAAACAAAACATTTACACTGTTATTGGCCATTATTTTATCGTATGGCTTTATGTTTGCCCAGGAAACGGGAAAAGCTCCCATTGACAAAGCAAACCGTTTAACCCTCCCATCCCTCGGGATAACAAACAGAATATCAGAAAAGGGAATTATCTGGTCCGATGTATTTGATAATAATCAAGGCTGGACACTCGGCGCGCACTGGCAGATCGCAGCAGCAGTCAGCCAACCTGCCTATGACCATACCCAGAATGGAAATAATGGGATTTTGGCCTGCCCGCTCGGTTCCAACTACCTCAACAACATGACCCGAACCGAAGCAGTTTCTCCGGTAATTAATTGCAGTGGGCATAATGTTGTGATTCTCAGCTACTGGAGTTATTCAGGTTGCGAGAGCAATTATTATGACAACATTGGGGTAGAAGTTTTTAATGGTTCAACCTGGGTAGAGATCTGGCATAATTCAGATTTATCTTTCCAGGATACTGAATGGACTTATTGGGAATTTGATGTTACCCCTTATGCCGCCAATAATTCGCAGTTCAGGGTAAGATTCTTCCTGGGACCGACTGATTCTTCAGTGGTTTACTCAGGTTGGGCAATTGACGACCTCCGGGTATTTTATCCTGAAGACAAGGACCTTGGCATCATTGCAGTAAATCCGAAGTTTGTTGTCAATGGTACTGCTGTATCACCCAGGGTTACTGTTAAGAATTATGGTGCACAAACTCAGTCCGTATGGAGTGTACAGTTATCAATCAACGATTCCCGTTACGAACACACCATTGTAAATCCCGGCAGTTTAAGCTATGGTCAAACCATGGATGTTATTTTTCCCGCATGGGAACCGGAAGAAGGGATTTATGAGTTACACGCCATTGTAAACCTTGCAGATGATGCGAACCCTGCCAATAATGAAATGACAATTCAATGTGTTGTTGGTGATTATATGACAGCTTATACCCTCAATTCCAATCAGTATTTGTATCAGACCGTAGATTTAAACACAGGTGCCCTGGAAACCATTGCGCCTGCACCTTTGACAGCCTTCCCCATGGCTGAAGAGTTTAATGGGTCTCAGATTTACCGTATTCATGAAAATATGAGTATTGGCGTGGTCGATCCCGAAGGAATTTATACACATTTGGGTTATATGAGTGGTGTGGCAGGAATTCCAACAGGACTGGCCTGGGACTGGGAGAACGAAATCATGTATGTGATGATTCTTGATGGGGCTTATGCTCCAAAGCTTTATACATTGGATCTCACAACCTTTGAGCTAACCCTCCTGGGAGGTCAAACATCACAACTGATGATCATTGGAATGGACTTTGCCAATGACGGATTTCTTTACGGACCTGCCATTGATACGGATCAATTGTATCGTATTAACCCTGCAAACGCAGAAATAACTGAAATCGGACCATTGGGTATAGATATAAATTTTGGCCAGGATGTATCCTACGATCCTGTTTCTGAAACTTTGTATACCATTTCCTGCGGCGACACTTACGCTTTTGGCTATTATAATCTTGCAACCGGTGCCTTTACCAGTATTGCCAGCGTTTCTGATCAGCATGCTACTTTCGTAATTACCAATACACCTGATCTGCCGGATAAATACATGGTAACCTTTAACCTCGATATGGCATGCGAAATCGCGTTGGGTGGTTTTGACATCAATACGGATCAGATTTTTCTGGCAGGAAGTATGAATGGGTGGATAACTCCCGGGGATGACAATACTATGATTGTGAGTCAGATTGCTGACGGAAACTTCTCTCTTATAAAATATCTCTATCCGGGAAGTTATGAATATAAATACTTTAAAGGCGCCGGCTGGAATGGAGGCGAATGGCAGGGAGGACAGAACAGGCAGTTTGTACTTGGTGAAGAAGATCTGGTTTTAAATGATACCTGGGCATATAGATATCTGCTCACTTTTGTGGTTACAGATGGAGAGAATGTAATTCAAAATGCAACTGTCAATATTGCCGGCCAGAACCTGAATACCGGAACAGAAGGTATGTGCCACATTGGTCTTTACATTGGCACCTATAGCTTTACAGTGCAGGCTGAAGGTTATGCAGACTATACTGGCCAGGTGATACTGGACGGTGAACATGTTACGGAAAATGTTGTAATGATAGTTTCTGATGTAACTGAGCTGGAATTTCATGGAATTTCATTCTATCCAAATCCTTCCAGCGGACAGCTTCATATAAACGTTGATGAATCCACTGTAATTCATTTGTATGATCTGACCGGACGTGTTATTATGACTGATGTTATTGAGAAGTATAAGATGATTGAGGTTGAACACTCTGGTATCTATCTGATAAGGTTTAGTAATTCGCAAATCAACAAAACTGAAAAACTAATTATCTGGTAGGTTCCGGTTAACTGAGTTTTAAGCCCTGTATAATGCAGGGCTTTTTTTATGCACTTTGTTCAGGGTTCGTTTGAAAAACTGTATATCTGGGGTGAAATATGACTATATTTGTAATGTATTGAT
>JAHYJP010000042.1 GCA_019429055.1 Bacteroidales bacterium | reverse complement strand
GTCCAATGCAAAGAGTTCTCCACCTGCCAGTGCTTACGGATGCAGTTATTCATTATCTCCGCGCTTACATTGAGACTACTTATGAACCATCGTGTTTCCTCTGTTTTGGTATTGTTTACTTCCCTGGTACTGGTAATCTTTACTATGCTTGCCAGATTTTTCCACTGTAATTGATCTTCATCCAGGAATTTTAAATCATTGATTACCTGACATTTCCTGGTTTCTATTCTTCCATGACCCTTTTCCACAGAGGTATGCTCGCTGATGGGGGTCTGCACCTTGAAGATGGTTTCTACATTTTCTTTCAGATAACCTTGGTTAGATTTTAAAGCCAGAATGTAATCTGCTTTATTTTCAATGATCTGTTCTGCAATCTCCTTTTGCGTTCCCATGGCGTCAATAGTAATGATGCACCCCTCTATATCAAGCAATTTCAACAATTCCGGAATGGCTTTAATCTCATTGGTTTTTCCATCAACAATTTTTTGCCCCAAAGCTAACCCATTGGAACTGGCCCATGCATTTACTACATGAATGGGTTTTTTTTGATGAAATGAATCTTTGGATCCTCTTAGTGTTTTACCATCTATAGCTATTACTTCTTTGAAGCTCTCATTATCCAGTTGTTTTGATTTAAGCGACTCAACCCATTCTATAAATACCTGCTCAAACTTATCATGCTTAATCATAGATATAACCCTGTTAATGGTATCATGGGAAGGTATACCGCCTGGCAGGCGCAGGAATTTTTTTAAAAAATCCTGTTTTGCCTTGCCAAAGTCTTGAATTGAATCCCAGGAGTCGGCACCGCTGATAACAGCTATTACTGTTAAAATTATAATGTCAATGAGCAAATGCTTGCGCTTCCTGTTAATGCGTGGATCATAAATCTGTCCAAAAAACTTGTGTAAATTTGTTTCCATAAGGCTGAGTTAATTTTTCAGCTAATATGGCGCATAAAAATCACATATCAATCTGTCTGACAGTATTTTATATTAACAAAAACAGCTTAATTTTCAACAAATTGTTAATAACACCTGTATTTTCTTAGTCTATTTCATGCATTGGCCCTGAAGAGTTTGCAGTTTACTTGTCTTTAAATGACAAAACAACAAATATAATCTGAATTATGAGGCCAAAAAACCGTCAAATACCCATATTATATTTCATTGGCACATAACCCGCAAATGTCAAGTTTTTTGGGCGAATTTGCAAGGTTTTTAAATTATTCGGGGGCTTTCGCTCCGATGGGTGGTTAAACGGGTGATACCATAATAATAGTCCCGGCAGCTGAATTTGCTGCCGGGACTGTTAAGTTTCTGATGATGTTGTCTTTGCCTGGTCGTATCTTTTTCGTTTTGAAAGCTGGTGCTAAAGTGAGCTTGCCAAGCTGCTCGTTTCGACAGGCTCGTTTCGACAGGCTCAACGGCCGGCAGAGCTATTACCCGCAATGCAAAAACCGCCTTACCAGTTTCATGGTTTCTTCGCGGTTGCATGAGATCTTTTCGCGCATTTTTTCGTCGCGGTAATCCAGCAGGCGTTTTGCGGTGCCCTGCAGCAGGCTTTCGGTAAACACATCGTGTTGCTTGAAGATATCGGCCTGCTTCAGCAGGTACTCGGCTGCGGTTTTACAGGAGTAAGGCAATTGGGCCAGTTCATCCTGGCGTGCTTTATGCTTTTCGTCAAAGATGTTAACATCCACATAGGTTTTCTTTGCGAACTCCAGTCCGTCGGGCATTTCAAAGCCGTGTCGTGCACCCACGCACAGTCCGGCAATGAGCAGGTAAATATCGGCTGAACCGTCGGGACAGCGGAATTCGAAAGTGGCTTTGTCGCTGAAATCCATTTCGTGGGGTTCTTCCAGCGGATTGGCATTGGCCACCATATCGCCGGCACCTACCCAGCCCAGGGGCACGCGTATAAGTGCCGAGCGGTTGCGCTCGCCCCAGCAAACATTGGTGGGGGCCTCCTGGTGGGGCACCAGGCGGAAATAGCTGGTGGGGATGGTGTTGCCAAAAGCAGAAAGTGCCGGGGCAATATCCAGAATACCGGCAATTACCTTGCGCGAAATATCGCTTACCTTACCATTTTCCAGGGTAACGTTTTTGCCGTCCTTCATGGGACGCATGTGTATGTGCAGTCCGCTACCGGCTTTGCCTGCTGTGATCTTGGGTGCATAGCTTATGGTTACACCGTAACGGTAACCCACTTCGCGCAGGATCCATTTGGCAATGATAAGCTGGTCGGCGGCATCTCCCACGTTGGTGGGGAGAAATTCGATCTCGTTTTGCTCATACTCGTGCTCATCGTCGGAGAAATTACCCACTTCAGAATGGCTGTACTTGAGCAGGGCGCCGGTCTGTGCCATGGCCATCATGGCATCGATGCGCAGCTGTTCCCATTTTACAAAAGGTGCCGATTCGTGATAACCTTTCTGGTCGGTGGCCTTGTAAAGCTCATCTTTATCGCTGATGACGTAATATTCTATCTCGCCCATTACCTCCAGACTGTATCCGGTTTTCTCAAGCAGCGCCTGATGCGCCTTGCGCATGATGTTTTCGGGCGCGCTGGCCAAAGGCTTGCCGTCCTTGTCGTAGTAAGAGCAAAGAATATCAAGGGTGGGAACTTCTGAAAAGGGATTCAGAAACGCGGTTTTGTAACGGGGCACTACGTAAAGGTCGCTGGATCCTGCTTCCAGGAAGTTGAAAAGGCTGCTGCCATCTGCACGTTCGCCCGTGGAGAGGATGGTGTCCAGGTGCGCACGGTCCTGTATCACGAAGTTCAGCGCTTTCAACCGGCCGTCGCCACCCACATAGCGAAAGTTGATCATTTTGATGTCGTTGTTCTCAACATAGTGTATCAGATCGGCCTTGGTAAAATCTTTGGCGGGCTTCTGAAGAAACCGCACCAGGGGGTTAGGATTCAGATTATAAATACTGTTGTCCATTTTATTGTGCTTTTTAAAGGTTATTAGGTGTTTTGATAAAAAATTGCGACCAAATTACAATAAAAAAACCAATCCGGTGTTGAAAATTATACGATTTCGACCTGGAACAGTTTTTCTTATGTGAAATGATTACAGGAAATGGTTCTCCCCGCCATTTATAAATAAATCCTTACTTTTGATACCCAATTATGGTCTTAACAGCATTCATGCGAATTTCCCTGATATTTTCCAGTTGCATTGTTTTGTTTTTTCTTCACAGCTGCACGTATCTCCGCGAAACACCTTCCTACCGGGAGGCAGAACTTCAGGAGAGACGGGAGACCAGGCAAAGGGCAAGAACGGGTGTAACGCCGGCTGAATCTGCCTTTTATGAAGAGTATTCAGGCATACTGGGTTACTCACTCAACGGTACAGAAAATCCGGTACTTTTGCGTGAAGTGGCCGGATGGCTGGGTATACCCTACCGGTATGGCGGCACAACCAAAGCCGGTGCCGACTGTTCGGGATTTGCCAAAATGGTATACCTTGAGGTCTACGGTATCAACCTGGAAAGGGTAACGGTAAATATGGCCCAGAATTCGCGGCGGATCGGTAAACGTAACCTTAGAGAAGGCGATCTGGTGTTTTTCCGTATCAATGGCCGGCGGATTTCGCATGTGGGCATTTACCTGAGCAACAACAAATTCGTTCATGCCTCCACATCAAGAGGAGTTATTGTCAGCGACCTGGATGAGGATTATTACAGCCGAAATTTTGCCTTCGGAGGAAGAGTAATACGATAACAATTCCTTTCACCTTCTCAATCTAAACCTTAATCTCAATCCCGAATCGCTTAAGCTCTCGGGATTTCACTTCGTTCAACTTCGCAAACGTTCAGCCTAAAACAAATGCCGGAAGGGCACCAGCACCCATTCAAAAAATTTCTGCAACCGCGGTCTTTTTTGCCAGTTATGGTAATCAAAAGGTTCCGATTCTTTCAAACTCTGGTTGAAATGGTTCATAAGCTGGCGATTCAGGCTCTTATGCTCTCCAAACAAACAGATCTCATGCTGGTATCGGAAACTGCGGTAATCAAAATTGGCCGATCCGATCATAAAGTATTTTCTGTCGGACAGGAATATTTTTGAATGCAGATTCTGGGGCAGGTAAAAATGTATGTTCACTTTCTCCTTTGAAAGTTCTCCAAGGTATTTTCCCGACAAAACATCAAGAACATGGATATCGGATTTTTTGGGAATGATGATATTTACTTTCACCCCACGTTGGGCAGCATCTGTTAATGCTTTACGCAGATTGCTTCCGGGCAGGAAATAGGGAGTTTCAATAAAAATATCCTTTTCAGCCTTTTGAATCAACTCCAGGTATTTTTTTTGTACCGGCTGATTTTTGATACTGGGAACATCCCTTAGGATCTGATAGCCATGAAAATCAATTTTGCGGGTATAGGCATTTTTATCGTACAAAAACTTGTTGTAGATCTTTATGTTTTCCAGGAATACCTGTTTGAAGGCCCTGGCTATACCGCCCTGGATACGAAACATCGACTCGCGCCAGTTTAAGGCGTAACCGCTGATGTTGGCCGAGCCAATGTAGGTGATCTCATCGTCGATGATCAGGATCTTGCGGTGGTCGCGCCGGTGGTTTTTAGTAAATGCATCCCAGCTCACTTTGATCTTCTTGAAGAACTTTACTTCGCCTCCCAGTTCAATAAGATCTTTGAAAAAGGACATGTTGGATGATGCACCCCAGGAGTCGATAAGCAATTTTATTTTTACACCTTCTCGACATTTTTTGATGAGATTATCGCGAAAGCGGATGCCCATGGGGTCGTTTCGGAAACGGTAAATTTCAAGATAAATGGATTTTCCTGCCCTCTGAATATCATTGAGCATGGCCGGGTAAAACTTCAGTGGATCTGAAAACATCTTTATTTTCAACTCTTGCTCCATCTGCAAAACAGGTTAAAAACGCATATGCCAAACATAGTTTTTTTTCCTCAAACTAACAATATGGCATTCAAAATTATACGTATCTTCCAAAATAAAGTTTTCGGTTTTTACTAAAAAGCTTATTTTTACATTCCAAAAAAAGATATGCTGATTATCGGAATTGCCGGGGGCTCCGGTTCAGGAAAATCGACGGTGGTGAAAAAGATCGTAAACCGTCTGCCAAAAAGCAGCGTTTCTGTGATTTACCAGGACGCTTATTATAAAGACAATGGCCATCTCACACCCGAAGAAAGGGCAAAGATCAATTTTGACCATCCCAGTGCCATTGAATTCAACCTTCTGATAAAACATCTGGACATGCTGCGTGAGGGGAAAACCATTCCTATGCCTATCTATTCCTACCTTACCTGTGCCCGGGCCAAAGAAACCATTCCGGTAGAACCCAAGGAGGTGGTAATTGTGGAAGGCATTCTTATCATGTCGAATCCCCGTATGCGCGACCGCATGGATATCAAGATCTTTGTAGATGCCGACCCCGACGACCGCCTTATGCGGATCATCAAACGCGATATTGAAGAACGGGGCCGTTCCTTTATTGAAGTGCTCGAACATTACGAAAAATACGTAAAACCCATGCACCTGCAATTTATTGAACCCAGTAAGCGCTACGCCGAAATGATCCTGCCCCAGGGGGGCGAAAACCATGTGGCCATAGACATGATCGTTTCGCGCATTCGTTTCGCGCAGGAGGCCAAACAAATGGAAAAGTGAAGTGTTATTTTGGTTGAGAGGTTGAGATGTTTATCAAATAGTATCTGTTTAAAGATGAAATAACATTTTGTTACTATTAATGACATCCCTGACCGGTTCTTTCTGCAAACAGCTCAACCCTAAACTTATCAACCTATCGACCATACACTTTTAAACCCCTAAACATCTAAAAATGATTTCTCTATACAATTTCCACTCCCACTCTCATCATTGCGACGGCAAAGAATCCATGGAAGAATATGTAAAGGCTGCCATTGAAAAGAAATTCAAAGCCTTTGGTTTTTCGGCACACTCTCCCCTGCCCTTTCCCAACGAATGGAGCCTCACACCGGAAACTTTTAAAAACTATGTACGGGAAGCCCGCCATCTCATTGAAAAATACGGAAATGAGATTGATCTGTACCTGGGCCTGGAGATTGATTACATACCCGGACATTCAGAAGATTTTGCCGGTTTTATGAATAATACTCCGCTCGATTATTGTATCGGTTCCATTCACCTGGTACGCCACCCCGAAAGCGGAAAGATATGGTTTATCGACGGTCCGATAGAAGGATATATTAACGGGGTGAATGAAATTTTCGAAGGTGATTACCGTGCTGCCGTTACTGCTTTTTACCGGCAAACCATCGACATGGTTAAAACCCAGAAGCCGGATATCGTGGGTCATATCGACAAAGTAAAAATGCATAACAAACAACGCTGGTTCAACACGTCAGAAAAATGGTACCAGGACCTCATTGACGAAACCCTCACTGCGGTGGCCGAAAGCGGATCTATTGTCGAACTCAACACCCGCGGCCTTTACAGCGGTAAAACCGATGAATACTTCCCCTCCCCCGACATCATCAAAAAATGCCTCGACCTCAACATCCCCATGATGGTAAATACCGATGCCCACCACCCCTCACAACTCGACCTGCATTTCATCGAAGGCCACCGGCTGCTTAAAGAGGTCGGGTTTAAGAAGGTGAAGACGCCGTTCTTTGAAATGGGTTTATAGGTTGATTTTTTTTTACCTTTGCTCCCTAACAGAATACCTCAATGAGCGACGCTATTAAACACGAGTGCGGCATAGTGCTTCTGCGATTGCTGAAGCCTCTCGAATACTATCTTGCCAAGTACGGTACTGCTTTATATGGCCCCGATAAAATGTACCTGCTGATGGAAAAACAACATAACCGCGGGCAGGACGGAGCGGGTATCGGATGCATAAAATTCGATATGACTCCCGGCACACGCTATATGCACCGCATAAGGAGCGCAAAAAGCAACCCCATACAGGATATTTTTGATCAGCTCAATACAAAAATAGAAGAAGCTCATAAGCAAAATCCGGAAAGGTTACGTGATGTCAACTGGTTGAAAAACCACATCGATCTGTCCGGTGAACTTTTTATCGGTCATCTGCGCTATGGCACGTTTGGTCATAATGCCATCGAGTTTACCCATCCCTTTCTTCGTGAAAACAACTGGATGTCGAAAAACCTCATGATTGCAGGTAATTTTAACTTAACCAATGTTGATGAACTGTTTGACAGCCTGGTAAATATCGGTCAGCACCCCAACAGAACCTCCGACACCATTACCATTCTCGAAAAACTGGGCCATTTTCTGGATGACGAAAACGAAGAACTCTACACTAAATTTAAGAATGAGGGTTATACCAAAAAGGAAATATCGCCCCTCATTGCAAAGCATCTGGATATTCACTCTATCCTTTCCAACTCCTGCAAATACTGGGATGGCGGATATGTGGTAGGTGGATTGCTGGGACATGGTGATGCATTTCTTATGCGCGATCCTGCCGGAATAAGGCCGGCTTACTATTACCGCGATGATGAGGTGATCGTGGTAACATCTGAAAGGCCTGTTATTCAAACGGCGTTTAATGTGCCCCGCGAAAGCATACAGGAAGTAAAACCCGGCCATGCCCTCATTATTAAAAAAGACGGGCACTTCAGTGAAGTGGAATGTAAAAAGCCCACAGCCCGGAAAGCATGTAGTTTCGAAAGGATCTATTTTTCGCGCGGTACCGATGCCGACATCTACAAAGAACGCAAAAAACTTGGGAAACAGCTGGTGCCGGCCATACTGAAAACCATTAATTACGACCTGGAAAATACCATCTTTTCCTACATTCCCAATACGGCCATTGCATCCTACAACGGACTGGTGGAAGGGCTTAATTCATTCTGCGACCAGGTGAAGAAAGACCGGCTACTGCAACTCAAAGGAAATCCGGAACCTGCAGAAATTGAAAAAATTCTAAGTCTGCACCCGCGTATCGACCAGATTGCCGTTAAGGACGCCAAGCTTCGTACTTTTATTACTGAAGACAACAAGCGTGACGACCTGGTAACACACGTTTACGACGTAACCTACGGCGTGGTAAAGGAATACCAGGATAGCCTGGTGGTAATTGATGACTCCATTGTAAGAGGTACCACCCTCAAGCAAAGTATCATACGTATGCTCGACAGGCTCGGACCCAAAAAGATCATTATTGTATCTTCAGCACCCCAGATACGATATCCCGACTGCTATGGTATTGATATGGCCAAATTATCCGAATTCATCGCCTTCAGGGCAACCATGGAACTGCTCAGGGAAACCCGTCAGGAAAACATCATCAATGACGTATATCGCAAATGCAAGGAGTCGGAAAATCTTCCGCGCGAAGAAGTGGTTAATCATGTGCGGGAAATTTATAAACCCTTCCGTCCTGAAGAGATTTCAGCCAAAATTGCCCAAATGGTTCACCCCAGCGATGTAAATGCAGAAGTTGAGATTGTTTTTCAAACCATTGAAGATTTGCATATTGCCTGTCCCGGTCATCGTGGCGACTGGTATTTTACCGGTGAATATCCTACTCCCGGCGGAAACAAAGTGGCCAACCGATCGTTTATCAACTTCATTGAAGGACGCAACGAAAGAGCCTACTAGCTATTATCAATTATCATCTTAGAGCTGTGGAAATTACATGGCTCCTTCATGGTATTTTTCAAAGCATTTTGCATCATGAGCGCATATATTCAAAAACTCATTTTACAGGGAGAACATCAGAAACAGGACTTCAAGTTCCAGGTAAATGATTCGCGAAAGATTGCCCGCACTCTATCAGCTTTTGCCAATACCGATGGAGGCAAACTGCTTATCGGTGTAAAAGACAATGGGGTAGTGGCCGGGGTGCGTTCCGATGAAGAGTTTTATATGATAGAAGCTGCAGCCCAGATGTATTGCAAACCCGAAATAGATTTTGCCTTCCGCACCTGGAACGTTGACGGAAAAACGGTTCTGGAAATTGATATACCCGCCATGGACCACAAACCCTGCTTTGCTGAAAACGAATCGGGCAAATGGCTG
This sequence comes from Bacteroidales bacterium, assembly GCA_019429055.1. Taxonomy (GTDB): domain Bacteria; phylum Bacteroidota; class Bacteroidia; order Bacteroidales; family UBA7960; genus SKVR01. The sequence continues at coordinate 14,601 of JAHYJP010000042.1, read as the reverse complement.
GCCTACATAAGAGTTGCCGATCAAAACATACTGGCCAATACCGTTCAGCTCAAATACTGGAAACGCCAGAACCGCGAAGCCGGCACCTTTATTCGTTATAGCGAAAAGGAAAAGATACTGCTTGAGTTTCTCAACGAACATCCGTTCATTACTTTGGGAAAATTCTGTAACATGGCAGGAATACCACGTTATCTGGCCGAAAATATCATTGTAAACTTAATGGTTACCGATATCATTGAGATGGGGCAGAATGAAAAAAACACCTGGTTCAGGCTCAAAGATCCGGGAGAGAAGGCCGGCTGGAACGGTGAATAAAAAAACCGGTCTGAATATCAAACCGGTTTGTGGTGGAGAATATCGGATTCGAACCGATGACCTCTTGGCTGCCAGCCAAGCGCTCTAGCCAACTGAGCTAATTCCCCTTTTTTGTGGTTTGCAAAATTAGCAGCTTTTATTAACTTGGCAAAAATATTTTTTGAATTATGAAGAGATTATTCGTTGCCATAAAAATAAACCCCGAAGACCTGCTTCGTTGTGCTTTCCGGAAAATGAAAGGGGACCTGGCTACCGACCAAATCAAATGGGTAAACGAAGACAATCTGCATATTACCCTGAAATTCCTGGGCGATACGCCTGATAAAGACGTGTCACCCATTATCCAAATCATAAGAAAATCACTGAAGGATTCAGAGAGTTTCCATATAAGCATCAGAGGTTTCGGCTATTTCGGAAATTCCAGGTTTCCCAGGGTCTTGTGGCTGGACATTGATGATGGTGGGCAACTTCAAAAGCTTTACACACAGATCAATAAGGGGCTGCGTAATTTCGGTCCTGCCGAAAAAAGCAATGTTTTCAAACCTCATCTTACGATAGGCAGAGTTAAAGAGTTCAGAAGTATAAACAAACTTTTGGAGCTGGAAGCTGAATTTGCCGGCGAAACATTTCAAACTGCTCCGGTAAATGAAATTATTCTGTATGAAAGTTTTCTGAAACCCGGCGGGCCGGTTTACAAAGTGGTAGAAAAATTTGAACTTTTTTAAAATAAGGTTTATGATAAGTGAATCCCTTCAATCTCTCTTTAAATCCATCCTGGAAAAACATACCGGTCAGCCCGAAAAGATAGAAAAGATTTCATCACTTTCCGGTGGCTCCATCAATAATGCCTTACGGGTGAAAACCGGCAGAGGAACCTGGTTTGCCAAATATAATTCGGCTGACAGATATCCCCAAATGTTTGAAAAAGAGGCACTGGGCCTGGAATTACTTCATAGTGCAGGGGAGGTGCACACCCCTGAAGTTATTGGTTATGATAGTGACGATGGACAAAGTATGCTCGTTCTGGAATATGTGGAAAGTGCCGGAGAAAACCGCACTTACTGGCAAGATTTCGGTTCATCTCTGGCCCGCCTTCATAAGCATGCCGGTGAGCGTTTTGGTCTCAACCACGACAATTACATCGGCAGCCTGGAGCAATTCAATAATTACCATGATAACTGGATAGATTTTTTCATAAATCTGCGTCTTGAAATTCAGATAAAGATGGCCCGAAATCAGGGTTTAATAGATAGCAGCACTGTAAAACGATTTGAAAAATTGTATCCACATCTTTCTGATTTCTTCCCTGTTGAAAAGCCATCCCTTATTCACGGTGATCTTTGGAGTGGTAATTACATGACCAACAACAGGGGAGAGGCATGCATCATTGACCCCGCGGTTTATTATGGTCACCGCCTGATGGATATCGGCATGTCGAAATTATTTGGCGGATTTGCACCTCAATTCTATGAATCCTACAACAGAGAATTTCCATTGGAGAATAACTGGAGACAAGCCGTGGAAATTGCCAACCTTTATCCGCTTATGGTACACGTAAATTTATTTGGTGGAGGATACCTGGGCGGGGTAATGGATGTGTTGAGGAGGGTTTAGAGGATTGATAAGTTGATGGGTTTATAGGTCGATAGGTTTTATACTTATCAACTCATAAACTCTCCTTCCACATTTCCCTGAAAGTTTTCTTCTGAATAACCGGCAAATCGCGTCGGTTGCCCCAGGTTTTTTTAAATGCTTTTTTGAGAAAGAAGTTTTTGATACCTGCTCCGGGGAATGTCATATATCTGGGTTTGAGCATGGCCATTTTCCATACCCGCATACCCCAGTCTTCAATTCGGGGTACAAGTTTATTCTTAACTGAAAAGTTTCTGTTTTGTAAAAGCTGAAAATGGAGATCAATGTTTACGGGACAAACTTCGGTACATTTTCCACACAGCGACGATGCATAACTCAGATGTTTGTAATGCATCATTGAACGCAGGTGAGGGGTAATAACCGCCCCGATAGGTCCTGAATAAACACTGCCATAAGTATGGCCGCCAACATTTCTATAAATGGGGCAACCATTCAAACAGGCACCACAGCGAATACAGGAAAGCGCACGTCGTTGCGGAATCTGTGCAAGCAATTTGCTGCGTCCGTTGTCCAGCAGAACAACATACATCTCTTCGGGGCCATCCACTTCATCCTTCTGCCTGGGTCCGTTGATAAGAGTATTGTAAGCTGTAATATTCTGCCCTGTTCCGAAAGTTGCCAGCAGGGGCCAGAAAAGATGCAGGTCATCAATGCTTTCTATCACTCTTTCAATACCTGCAACCACAATATGTATACGGGGCAGGGAGGCTGATAAAACACCATTTCCCTCATTTTCTGTAAGGGCTACGGTACCGGTGCCTGATACCAGAAAATTGGCTCCGGTAATTCCGGCTGTAGCATTTACAAATTTTTCCCTAAGGGTTTTTCTAACGAATTTAGTAATTTCTGTGGGTGTGCTTTCCGGATCCAGTCCGAATTTTTCGTGAAAAATTTCTGCAATGTCTTTGGCAGATTTATGCATTACCGGTGTAACAATATGATAAGGTTTATCATCAGAAATCTGAACTATATATTCACCCAGATCGGTCTCTACACATTCTATACCCTGATGTGCCAGAAAATGATTGATTTCCAGTTCCTCGGTAACCATGGATTTGGATTTAACCACCAGTTTCACACCATTTTTATTAAGTATGTCAAATATGGCCAGATTGGCTTCCTGTGCATCCCTGGCCCATATTACCTTTCCTCCACGTTTGATGAAATTCTGCTCAAACTCCTTTAAAACATTTTCCAGATTTTCAATTACCCTGTATTTTTTCAAAGCAACCTGCCTGCGCACCAGGTCAAGTTTTTTGTATTGTTGTTTTCCCCTGGCCACAGCAACATCATATTTTCCAATATTATAAGCAATGGTTTTACGATGTTGAAGATCAAAGGATTTGACCCCGGATTCTTTTATAAATTTCTGATATACTTCTGACATGATAACGAAACTGGTTTATGGAAGTATTACTAAGAGCAGGCAATTTTATTCACTCTTTTCTGATGTCTGCCACCTTCAAAAGAAGCCTCAATAAATGCATCAGTTATATCAAAAGCCTGTTTTGCTGTTAAAAACCTGGCCGGTAGTGCGAGTACATTGGCATCGTTGTGCCTGCGGGCCAGGGAGGCAATTTCAGGAATCCAGCACAAGGCACAGCGTATATGCTGATGTTTGTTGGCAGTAATATTAACTCCATTACCACTTCCACAAATAACGATTCCCAGATTAAACTCACCAAACTTCATTGCTTCAGCAAGCGGATGCACATAGTCAGGATAATCAGCACTTTCAACGGAATGGGTACCAAAATCCTTTATTTTTAAAAACTTTTCTTCTAAATAACTGATGATTTTTTGCTTTAACTCAAAACCTGCATGATCAGATCCTATAGCTATTTTAAGGGAATTACCTTCCATTGTTAATAAGTTTTGATGGGTTTAAATAAAAACAAAAATACAGAGAAAATCTACAGGATTTATTTTTAAGTGTTTAGATTAAATTGCATGAAAGAATATTTATAATTCAATATTCTCTGAGTGACTAATTATCAAAATTTTATCGTTTTTGAACAATGCAATGTTGAAAAATCAATAAAAGATGCTCATATCTTTTGGTAAAATTTTGTAGGAAAGTTCATAACTAAAAACCCTTAATCGTTTTTTGAAATAAAGCAAGTCATTCCCTAACATTTTTATAAGAATATATTAACAATATCTTAACATTTAAAAGGTTCTGTTTTTGGTGTTTTCAACACAATTTTTTCAATACTTTCAGAAACTGACTGTATGTTAATAAGGTCTGAAAATGCTGTAAATGAAAATTTTAATTTTAACATCGCTGTTAGTAAAATGTTAACAGAAAAAAAGAAATCAGTTTGTCAAGTTTTTACCGGTTTATTTGCAAACATGACTAACATGACTAATATTAATAATAAAGAATTTTAAAATTTTTTAAATAAATAATATTAAAATCAGGATGTTGGTTAAATGGAAATTTGATGGGTCATCCAAATATCTGTTTTTGTCAGATTTAATATCTGAAAAAATATAAAATTTGTATGTGTTTTATTTATTTAGGTCAAAAAAATATAATTCATTGTTTTTTATGATCAGAATTTTGATTAATGGTTAATTATACTTAAATTAGATACTGGGTCTGCTTTTGGTATCATCTAACTAATTATTAATGAATTAAATTAAAAAAATTGTTGTAAATTTGACCTTGTTAAGTTTAAAGAACAGGATTTAACATAAAAACCAACACGTTAAGCAGATAAAATTTAAGCTGTTAATAACAATTTTAATTTTCAAATTTCAGTAAAACAAATAAACTAGGGATATGGCAAAAGTAAAAATTCTGGTTGTTGAAGATGAGAGCATCGTAGCCAAGGATATCCAAAATAGCTTAAAGAAACTGGGCTATCAGGTACCCACAACCGTAAGTAGCGCAGAAAAGGCTATTGAAGAAATCGAAGAAAATCGTCCGGATCTCATTTTGATGGACATAATGCTTAAAGGGCAAATGAGCGGTATTGATGCTGCCAATCTGATAAAGGAAAGATTTGGTGTTCCATTGATTTTCCTTACCGCCTATGCAGATGACAATACCCTCAGTAAGGCTAAGATTACCGAACCTTATGGATATATCATCAAGCCTTTCAAAGAAAAAGAACTGCAAACCACCATTGAAATGGCTCTTTATAAACATGAAAAAGATGAAGCCATTAAGAAGGAAAGAGATCTTTATCATTCAATCATAGAAAATAAAGAATCAAAAGACAGCATCTTCGTAAGAGCAGATTATCGTTTGAATAAAATCAATTTCGATGATATATTTTATGTGGAGGCTTTGAAAGATTATGTTGTTATCAATACGTCCGATAACAGCTATACTACACATACCACCATGAAAGAAATGGTTAGGATTCTTCCGCAAAAAGATTTTGTACGAATTCACAGATCCTTTATTGTAAACCTTAACAAGATTTTCTCCATCAAATATCCAGACCTGGTGATTGAAGGAAAAATGAAAGTATTGCCCATCGGTGGTCTTTACAGAAAAGAACTTTACAGCAGATTGAATCTGATTTAAAACTTGGAATTTTTATTAAAAAAAGCCCGGCTGGAAACCGGGCTTTTTTTATTCAACCAATTCAAAATCAATTTCCTTACGTTGAAAATCAGCAGCTTTGATGCGAATCTGAATCTCATCGCCCAGCTTGAATTTTCGTTTTTTATTATGACCTATTACCTGGTAATTATCTTCATCCAGATAATAGTAGTCATCTGAAAGATCTCTCAGGCGTATCATACCCTCGCATTTATTTTCAATGATCTCCACAAACAGGCCCCATTTACTTACTCCTGAAATTACCCCCATGAATTCAACACCTATTTTATCACTTAAAAATTCAACCTGTTTGTATTTGATAGAATCTCTTTCAGCACTTTGAGCTCTTTTTTCCATTTCGCTGGAATGCTGACATTTTTCTTCATAAATTTCTTCATTGAAGCTGGCAGAATTATTCAGGTAAGAGTGTAACATCCTGTGAACCATTAAATCAGGGTATCGGCGAATGGGCGATGTAAAGTGGGTATAATAATCAAATGCCAATCCATAATGGCCAATATTCTGTGTAGAATATTCTGCCTTGGCCATACTGCGTATGGTAAGGGTTTCAATCATATTTTCTTCACCTTTTCCCTGGCTGCGGGTTAAAAGATTATTGAAGGACTGGGAAATATTTTTACGCGTATCGGTTTTCATCTTGTATCCGAGTTTGGCTACAAATTCCGATAGATTGCTGAGTTTGTCAGGATTGGGAATATCATGGATACGGTATACAAACGTTTTGGGTTTGGATTTTCCCCCTGCTTTTCCGACTCTTTCAGCAACTGCTTTGTTGGCAAGAAGCATAAATTCTTCTATAAGTTTATGTGCATCCTTTTGTTCCTTAAAGTATACTTCCAAAGGCTTTCCGTTATCATCAAGCTTAAATTTAACCTCTTTTTTATCGAAGCCAATGGCTCCGTTTTTCATTCTTTTATCTCTTATTTCTTTGGCAATGGAGTTAACTATGCCTATTTCATTTGAATATTCGCCTTCGCCACTTTCAATGATTTCCTGTACTTCTTCATAGGAAAATCTTCTGTTTGAATTGATTATGGTTTTTCCCATCCAGGTTTGTAAAATCTTACCCTTTTCATTCATATCAAAAGTCACCGAAAAAGTAAACTTGTCCTCATTGGGTCGCAGGGAACAAATGTAATTCGATAACCTTTCGGGAAGCATAGGTATAACCCTGTCTACAAGGTAAATGGAAGTTGCACGGTCATAGGCTTCTTCATCCAGTATGGACTTTTCTTGCACATAGTGTGAAACATCTGCAATATGAACTCCGATCCTGTAATTATTTTCTTTTAGTTCTTCAAATGAAATGGCATCATCAAAGTCTTTGGCATCAAACGGGTCAATGGTGAATGTGAGAATATTACGGAAGTCTTTTCTTTTGTTGATTTCGTTTTCTTCCAGAACATCAGAAATATTTTCTGCTGCTTTTTCAACCTTAGATTCAAATTTTGAAGGTAAGTTGTATTCAGCGAGTATGGCATGCATTTCCACCTCATTTTCACCGGGATTTCCAAGGACTTCAACAATTTTTCCAAAGGGATTCTTGGCATGATCGGGCCATTCGGTAAATTCTGCCACTGCTTTTTGCCCTTCTTTCGCACCGTTTAAAAATTCAAGAGGAATAAAAATATCTACAGGAGTAGCCTTATTATCAGGTACCAGGAAAGCAAAATTCTGATGCCTTTCAACGGTTCCCACAAAACGTGTTTTTTCTCTCTTTATGATCTCAATAATTTCACCTTCAGTTTTGGCATTTTTTCTTTTGGGAAACAACCTGACTTTCACTAAGTCGCCGTGAAGGGCTTTTTGTGTATTGTTGGAATCTATACGAACATCTTCAAGGATATCATCTGAAATAATGTAGGCCTTTCCGGTTTGTTTCATATCCACTTTTCCCGTAATGAAAGGTCCGATAGATTTTAACTTTTCCAGTTCCTTTGGATTTAAAACAAATTTTCCCTGGTAAACTTCAATAAGAAGATCTTCTTTGGCCATGCTGTATAACAAACCACTGATAAATTTTCTTTCTTTTTGATCAGAATCAGATAATCGTTTGGCTATTTGTTTATAATTGAATTTAGACCTGGGGTTTTGAAGAAATAAATCCTTTATCTTTTCCGTTAATTCCTTTTTGATCTCTTTGTTGGAAGCTTTCATATAAATGTTTTGTTTTGTAAAAGTGCCTTGATTAGAACATTAATTTGTTCAAAATATCAGGATGATTAGCTAAATTAAGTTTTTTTACATCGCAGTCGGTAAAAATATGTGTAAATTTAAGGTTACCATTTAATAAAAAATATTTTATAAAATATTGTAAATCAAAAAAATAGATGTTACCTGTTTATAACGAACTAATTAATAAACTTGATAAATTTATCCGCAAGTATCATACAAACCAGTTAATTAAAGGGTTGTTATGGTTTGTTTCAGGGTTTGCCGGGTTGTTTCTTATTTTTGTTTTGCTTGAATATTTCGGATATTTTAACTCACTTACCCGAGCTATTCTTTTCTATGGCTTTATCATTTTTAACTTCGGTGTTTTTATCCTCTTTATTGTAAGACCGGTTTCGGGAATTATTAAACTGGGTAAAAGAATAAGTTTTGAAGATGCCGCCAGAATTCTTGGTAAGTATTTTAAAAATGAAATTGATGATAAAATCACCAATACCCTTCAGCTGAAAAAATTTCTGGATCAAAATCCTGGATCAGCTGAATTGATTATTGCCGGTATTGAACAGAAGTCTTCTAAGCTAAGTACGGTTCCTTTCAGTAAAGCAGTCGATTTTAAGGTGAATATGAAATATGTACCGTATTCGCTTGGGTTATTTTTTATACTGGTTGTTGGCTGGTTTATGTTTCCTTATATATTTAAAGAATCGGCAGGTAGAATAATCAGGTATGAGCAACAATATGACAGACCTGCACCATTTCATCTGAATATTTTGAATCCTTTGCCCTTGAAGGCTGTGAAGAACGATAGATTTAAACTTGAAATTCAGGCCGAAGGAAATGTTTTGCCCGCACATGTTGATATCAGCTTCAGGAATACAACTCAAAGAATGATTCAGAAGGATAAAAACGCTTTTGAATATGAATTCAGATCGGTTAATGAACCTATACAATTTTATCTGAGCTCAGGTAATTTTAATTTCGGCCCCTGGTTTATTGATGTTATAAGCAATGCGACACTTAAAAATTTTACCATAATTGCTGATTATCCCGATTATACCGGATTAGGACAAGAGACTTTTCTTAATATAGGAGATATTGAAGTTCCTTTAGGTACAACGTTAAAGTGGGAAGTTTATACAGAGGATACCGATTCCATATTATTTTATTATAATGACAGTTTTAACGGATTTCAGGAAGTACGTGAATCTGTTTACAAATTTGAAATGCAGGCATTAACAGATTTTCAATATGATGTTATTGCTATTAATGATGAATTTGGCCCCGGAGATTCGTTGAGATATTATGTAAGAACCAAACCCGATTTATATCCCTCTGTTTCGCTAAGGGAATATCAGGATTCTGTTATGGTTTCGCATCTGTTCTTTGAAGGCTTAATCCGCGATGATTACGGTTTTACCGATCTGGGTTTTTATTACATGGTTTACCAGGGTAGTCTTACAGAAGAAGAATCCGGTGATCTTACCCAATACCAGAGAGTTGAGATAGATTTTGATCCTTCTAATTTAAGTCAGACCTTTTATTACCATTTTAATCTCAACAATATTGACTTAAATCCCGGACAATCTGTAAATTATTTTTTCAGAGTAACTGATAATGACAGAATAAATGGTCCTAAAAGTAGCGAGAGCAGACTTTATAATCTTAGCATTCCTGATTATGATGAACTGCTGGCTCAAACCGTAGCAGGTGAGGAGGAAATAAAATCCGGCCTGGGCCAAAACAAAGAGGAAATCAACAATATTCAAAAAGAAATAGATCAGCTTCGACGTTCCATGCTCGAAAGTGAAAATATTACCTGGGAGCAACAGGAAAGCCTGAAACAACTTCTTGAAAAACAACAGGAAGCCCAGCAAAATTATGAAAGACTTAAGGAATTTACCGAAAGTCAGAATATCAGAGATCAGCAATTCAGAAAACAGGATGATCAGATACTCAAAAAGCAGGAAGAACTGCAGAAATTATTTGAAGAAGTTCTTACTGATGAAATGAAGGAACTTTACCAGAAAATTCAGGAAGAACTGGAAAAGATGAACAGGGAGGAAGTTTTTCAGATGCTCGATCAGTTTCAATTCGAAATGAGTGACCTGGAAAACAGACTCGATAGAGCTCTCGAGCTTTTTAAACAGCTTCAGGTGGAAAGGATGCTTTCGGAAAGCATAGAGACACTTGATAGAATTCAGGAGAATCAGGACAATCTCAGCAATGAACTCGACGAAGGTGCAGATACATATGATGTTGCACAAGATCAGGAAAAGCTGAATCAGGATTTTGAAAATCTAAGCGAAATGTTGCAGGATATGATGCAAAAAAATGAGGAGTTGGTACGCCCCAATCCTTTAGATGATACTTCTCCCATGCAGGATAATATCTGGGAAATGCTGAAAGAAGCCATCAATCAACTTATGCAGAACAATAAGGATCAAGCGCTGCAAGAGCAGAGAAATGCTTCGGAGGCCATGCAACAAATGAGCAATTCACTTAAAGCCATGCAAGCTGCCATGCAACAGCAAAATATGGCTGAAGACATCAGAACCTTACGGGAAATTCTTGATAACCTTGTAAAAACATCCTTTGCACAGGAAGACCTGATGGATGAAGTTAGGGAAGTAAATGTGCGTGATCCAAGATTTGTAAATCTGATTCAGGATCAAAGAAAAATCAGCAATGATCTGAAAATGATTCAGGATAGTTTAAATGCCCTGGCAAAAAGACAAATTCAGATTGAATCGTATGTAACCAGAGAAATTGCAGAAATCAATTTAAATATTGAGCAAGCCATTGACCATTTGATCAATCGCCGGAAACATACCGGTGCCAGCAGACAGCAATTTGTAATGACCCACGTTAATAATCTGGCATTGTTGTTAAATGAGAGTATGCAAAACATGCAAATGCAGATGCAGGCTCAGGGCGAAGGAGATCCATCACAATCAGGTGAAGGCTCACCCAGCTTTCAGGATTTAAGGCAAATGCAGGAACAGATGAATCAAATGCTTGAACAATTACAGGAAGGACATCAACCCATGCCGGGAGAGTCTGGCCAACAGGGAATGGGCATGAGCGAACAACTTGCACGTATGGCTGCTGAACAGGAAGCCATCAGAAACAGACTGAATGAGCTTGCTAACCAACTCAGAAGAGATGGTGAAGAAACCCGTGAGCTTGAACAACTTATGCGTGAAATGGAACGTACGGAACTTGATATCGTTACCAATAATATTTCAAGACAGACACAGTTAAGGCAGCAGAGAATTCTTACACGGTTGCTCGAACACGAAAAAGCCCACATGGAAAGGGAGCAGGAAGAAAGAAGAGTAGGAGAAACTGCAAAAACTTATGATTTTAGTAACCCTGAAGACTTTTTTGAGTATAATAGGATTAAGAACAGGAGTATTGAAATGCTGAGGAGTTTGCCTCCCGGTTTCAAACCCTACTATAGAAATCTTGTTGAAATGTACTTTCTTAATGTAGAATAAAAAATGGTTGAGAACAAAAAGAAAATTAAAGTCAGGTCTTCCAGGGAGGGGATTCATGAACTTGAAGCCTTTATTGAAGACATATGTTATGAATATAACATTATAAATACGTACTATAGCAACATTCAACTTGCTCTAAATGAAGCATTTGTGAATGCAAGGGTACATGGAAATGAGAATGATCCGGATAAAAAGATTGATATTTCTTTCTTTTCAGATCAAAAAGGCCTGCATTTTCTTGTGAAGGACGAAGGCGACGGATTTGATTTTCAAAATTATGTTGATAAAGATATTAGTGATTTGCCTGAAGGAGATGAACAGGGAGAAAGAGGTATTCTGGTTATTAAAATGCTTGTTGACGAATTGAATTTTTATGATAAAGGAAGTACTATTGAATTGATATTCTATATATCCAGTATCAATTACAGTTTAACACTGGAAAGAAAAAAGCATCTTGAAAACTATTTTAAGAACGTAGTTTTGTACAAAACCTCATAAATTGAAAATACCTGCTGAATTTTATCAATCTGTAGAATTTCATTTTGAAGATTGTGATAAATTTCCATTCCCTGAGGATAAGATCAGGGAATGGATTTTTTTTATTATAAAAAAAGAAAAAAAAACCCCAGGTGTTTTAAATTTCATTTTCTGCAGCGATGAATATCTTCTTAAAATGAATGTTGATTATCTGGAGCACGATACTTTAACAGATATTATCACATTTGATTATTCAGAGGACTTTCAAAATATCAGTGGCGATATTTTTATTAGTGTTGAAAGGGTTAAGGAAAATGCACATCAACTCAAATTGGGATTATTATACGAACTTTGCAGAGTAATTGCTCATGGAGTTTTGCATATTACCGGATATGGTGATAAACATCCGGATGAAATTGCTGTTATGAGAAGTAAAGAAGATCATTATCTCCGGTACGCTGTTTTTTTGTAAATTCATGTAAACTGAGATATCAGATCAATTGTTGAATTTTATTGTTGAATTTTCTTGTTATAAATATGTTTCCTGATTATGATATAATTGTTGTAGGTGGAGGGCATGCCGGTTGTGAAGCAGCTGCAGCATCAGCCCGCATGGGATCAAAAGTTCTGATGATAACCCTCAACCTTGCAACTATCGCACAAATGTCCTGCAATCCTGCCATGGGCGGGGTAGCAAAGGGTCAGATTGTTAGAGAGATTGATGCACTGGGTGGTTACAGCGGAATTGTTACTGATCATACTATGGTACAGTTTCGTATGTTAAATCTGAGTAAGGGTCCTGCCATGTGGAGTCCAAGGGCTCAAAGTGACCGGGTTTTGTTTGCTGCCAAATGGAAATCAATGCTTGAACAAATTCCTAACCTGGATTTCTGGCAGGATTCTGTCACTGAGCTTATCGTTTCCAATGATAAGGTGGTTGGTGTAAAAACCAAACATGGGCTTGAGTTTTTGGCAAAATCTGTTATTATTACCAGCGGGACTTTTTTAAATGGAAGCATCCACATTGGGAGAAAATCCTTTTCAGGGGGCAGGTTAGGGGAGGCCCCCAGTTCCGGGTTTACACAAAATCTCATAAAATATGGTATTGAAAGTGAAAGATTAAAAACTGGTACTCCTGTAAGGGTAGATGGCAGGACCATCGATTTTTCCAGATTGATTGAGCAGCCCGGAGATAAAAATCCCGGAAAATTCTCGTTTCTTGATACCCCCGTCCTTAAAAAGCAGCTCAGTTGTTATCTTGCCTATACCGATGAATCGGTTCATGACATACTCAGGACAGGCTTTGATGATAGTCCTATGTTTGCAGGTCGGATTCAGGGAAGTGGGCCAAGATACTGCCCCAGCATAGAAGATAAAATTGACAGATTCAGTGATAAAGATCGACATCAACTTTTTATTGAACCTGAAGGATGGACCAGTATCGAATACTACGTAAATGGGTTTTCATCCAGTTTACCCCTGGAAGTCCAGTATAAAGCATTGGGAAATATTCCAGGTTTTGAAAAGAGTAAAATTCTGAAACCAGGTTATGCCATAGAATATGATTACTTTCCACCTACCCAGTTAGATTTTACACTTGAAAGCAAAAAAGTTGGAAATCTATATTTCGCTGGTCAGGTTAACGGTACCACAGGATATGAAGAGGCTGCCTGCCAGGGACTGATGGCGGGAATTAATGCCCATCTGAAAATTCATAATCAGGAACCATTTATTCTGAAACGGAGTGAGGCCTATATTGGTGTATTGATAGATGATTTGATCACCAAGGGCACCAAAGAACCTTACAGAATGTTTACGAGCCGGGCCGAATTTCGCATTCTTCTCAGGCAGGATAATGCCGATTCGCGCTTAACACGTAAGGGATATGAATTGGGACTGGCAACGCAGGAGAGACTGGACAGACTTAATGAAAAAGAGTTTCTGATACAGAAAATACAGGATACTATTCATTCCCATAAGACCCTGCCTGATGAAATTAACCCTTATCTTACAGAAAGAGGATCATCGGCTATTCCTGTAAAAACATCCGTACAAAAATTACTTTTACGACCCCAGGTTACTGTTAAAGGGCTGCTGGAAAATATACCTTCTCTTTCGGATGAGCTGGCAGCCATTGTGTCTTATGATGTATTTGACGAAGCTCTTGAGTCAGCAGAAATTGCCATTAAGTACAAAGGGTATCTTGACAGAGAAAGAGAAATGGCTGAAAAGATCAGCAAGCTTGAAAACACGAAATTAAGAGCTGATTTTGATTATTCCCAATTAAAATCTATAAGCAACGAAGGAAGAGAAAAGCTTCAAAAGATTAAACCCCGTACCATCGGGCAGGCATCAAGAATTAGCGGGATCAGCCCAAGTGATATTTCGGTTTTGTTAATCCATATCGGAGCATAAATCTGCAAGCATACCGTCTTGGATTTGGAATGTTTCACGTGGAACAAATTAAAATTTCTCCAAAATGTTTCACGTGAAACATTTTTTGTAAGAAGGTAATCTATATATTTGTTGCCGATATTAAATGTTAATCAGATGGATGTAATTAATACTTGCCCTGTTTGTGGTCATGCAGAGCACTCTTACTTTGGAGAGAGCGAAGATTATCTGGTAAGCAACAAAGTATTTACTTTAGTTAAGTGTTTGAGTTGTGATTTTGTATTTACAAACCCCCGACCCACCATTGACGACCTGCCATCTTATTATAAATCAGAAGATTACATTTCTCACACGGATTCAAGAAAAGGTTTTATTGAAAAGGTTTATGGTATCGTAAAACGTTATATGTTGAGCCGGAAGTCGTTGATTATCAAAAAAATAACCCAAAATAAAAGATATAACATACTGGATTACGGGTGTGCCACCGGTGATTTGCTCCTGTATTTGCAAAACAAA
>JAHYJP010000041.1 GCA_019429055.1 Bacteroidales bacterium | reverse complement strand
TTTATAATATCATCCAGGAAAAATTCAGGGTGTCCCAATGACGAAAACAAGAGTTATTACCCAAACTTCTCAACATTTAAACATATAAACCAAAAAAAGGTTATCATCAAAAACCGGATAACCTTTTTTTTGGTATTATTCAAACTTACTTTTTTGCGTAAAGCTCAATGATCTTAAGAATTACCTGGGTGGATTTTTCCATGCTTTCCAAAGGAATGAATTCATATTTTCCGTGGAAATTATGCCCGCCTGCAAAAATATTGGGGCAGGGTAATCCCATGTAACTGAGCCTTGAACCGTCGGTTCCACCCCTGATGGGTTTGATGTTGGGTTTTATTCCCAGGTCTATCATGGCTTGTTCGGCAATTTCCACAATATGGTAAACCGGTTCAACTTTTTCGCGCATGTTGTAGTACTGGTCTTTCATTTCAATGGTAATAGTGCCTTCTCCATGCTTTTTATTCATGAAAGCAGCCACATCCTGAATGAGTTTCTTGCGTTCTTCAAACAACTTGCGGTCATGATCGCGGATGATATACTGAAGGGTTGATTCTTCAACGGTACCATCGAATTTGATCAGATGGAAGAATCCTTCGTAATGATCGGTATATTCCGGACGATCAAATACAGGCAGCATATCATTGAACTCACTTCCAACAATAATGGAATTGATCATTTTATACTTGGCCATGCCGGGGTGTACATTTCTTCCCTGAACTTTTACCCTGGCATAGGCTGCATTGAAGTTTTCAAATTCCAGCTCGCCCACTTCACCGCCATCAAGGGTATAAGCATACTGAGCTCCGAATTTTTTCACATCAAAATGGTCGACACCTTTGCCGATTTCCTCATCGGGGGTGAATCCTATTTTAATGGTTCCGTGCTTAATATCAGGATTGTTTACCAGATGTTCAATGGCAGTCATAATCTCAGCAATGCCGGCCTTATCATCTGCACCCAAAAGGGTAGTACCATCGGTGGTAATGATGGTTTGACCCACATATTTTTTCAGTTCGGGAAAATCTGAAACCCTCAGGTACATGTCCTTTTCCTTATTCAGAAGAATGTCTTCACCATCATAATCTTCAACGATCTGGGGTTTAATATCTTTGCCCGACATATCAGGTGCAGTATCTACGTGCGACAGGAAGCCAATTACCGGTACTTCCTTGTCGATGTTCGATGGCAGGGTGGCCATTACATAGCAATTTTCATCAATATGAGCATCCTTTAAACCCAGTTCCTTAAGTTCTTCAACCAGCACATTGGCAAGATCAAATTGCTTTTTGGTGCTGGGAAAGGTTTCGGAAGTAGGATCAGCCTGCGTATCGATACTGATGTATTTGTAAAACTTTTCTAACAACGTTTTTTTCATAACTTTTAAGGTTTCGATTAAGCTTAAGGTTGAGAATGGTTTTATTCTCAACCTTAAGCTCAACCTGTTAAACTATTCTTCTTTTTGTGCTTTCAGGGAATTTCTGTAAAGGTAAACACAAAGTAATGTAAACATTACAATTCCCAGATATTGTGATCCGCTTGATGCCAGCCAATCTGTTGCTTCCAGGTCGAGACCGCCAAATTTGATAAGCGCACTGATAACCCCCATCAGAGCGCCACCTGCAATAAAACCGCTGGCGATGAGTGTTCCTCTCTCTCTTCGGGCTGTATTGAGCTGATCGTCTTTACTGCGGGTAGCAACATAATGAGCTATTAGTCCTCCCACAAGAAGTGGAGTGTTAAGACCGATAGGAATAAACATTCCCAGGGCAAATGCCAGTGCAGGCACTCCCAGCATGGTAAGTATGAGCGAGAGAAATGCTCCGGCCCCATAAAGCAGCCAGGGTGCAGCACCTCCGGTCATCATGGGCTCAATAACAGCTGCCATGGCATTGGCCTGGGGTGCTACGAGCGCTCCTTCACCTTTAAATCCGTAGGTTTGATTCAGTATGATAATTACACCACCCACAGTGGCTGCTGATACTACTGTTCCCAGGAACTTCCAGCCCTGCTGTTTGTAGGGCGATGATCCCAGCCAGTAACCGATCTTAAGGTCGGTAATAAAACCGCCGGCCATGGCCAGTGCAGTACAAACCACACCACCGATTATCAAGGCTGCTACCATTCCCGACGTACCACTCAATCCGGCAGCCGACATAATGAGTGAAGTTATTATCAGTGTCATGAGCGTCATACCCGAAACGGGATTGGTACCTACAATAGCTATGGCATTGGCAGCAACCGTAGTGAACAGGAATGAAATGATCATTACGATGAGCAGGGCCAGCAATGCATGCCCAAGGTTATGAACCACGCCAAACTGGAAGAATACAAAAATAAGAAGAGCAGTAAGAAGGATTCCTCCCATAATGATTGACATGGGAAGATCACGGCGTGTGCGGATATTGCTGTCACTGTTGGCATGTTTGCTGAAAGTTTCTTTAACGGCCAGCTTCATGGCGGTTTGAATAACTTTTGATGAGCGAATAATGCCAATAACTCCGGCAGCGGCAATACCGCCAATACCTATCATTCTAACGTATTCTGCGAATATGGATTCGGGTGTGGCACCGGCGATAGCAGCAGCACCTCCAAACATTTCTGCCGCATGGGCAATCATGGGTATGATCACAAACCAGCCCACAAAAGAACCTGCGCATATGATAACGGCATATTTCAGTCCGATGATATAGCCCAGTCCCACAATGGCTGCTCCCACATTGAGTTTGAAAACAATCTTGGCTTTGTCTGCCAATGCTTCTCCGTAAGGTAACACTCTTGTAGAGAATTCTTCAGCCCACAGACCGAAGGTAGCTATTACAAAATCGTAAATACCTCCGATAAGTCCACTGAATAAGAGTACTTTGGCCTGGTCGCCACCTTTCTCACCTGATACAAGAACTTCGGTTGTGGCTGTAGCTTCGGGAAATGGATATTTCCCGTGCATTTCGGCTACAAAATATTTCCTGAAAGGTACTATAAACAAAATACCGAGAAAACCACCCAGCAACGATGAAAAAAACACCTGGTAAAAGTGTGCCTCCAGATCAAGAATATACAGTGCAGGCAAGGTAAAGATTGCTCCTGCAACAATTACCCCTGAACTGGCACCGATAGACTGGATAATCACATTTTCTCCCAACGCATTTTTCCGTTTGGTCAATGCTGATAAACCAACTGCAATTATAGCAATGGGAATAGCAGCTTCAAAAACCTGGCCGATTTTCAATCCCAGATATGCGGCAGCAGCTGAGAAAATAACCGCCATAAGCAAACCCAGTGAAACCGATCGGAAATTTACCTCCGGATAAATCCGGTCGGGAGCCATTACCGGAATGTACTCCTCACCCGGCTGCAGCTCTTTATAAGCATTGGCGGGCAAACCCTTAATCATTTCATTGTTTTCTTCCATATGTTTTATGATTTTTGATTGGTACTTGGTTCGATTGCCCAAAAGGCGGCCTAAAGTAGGAATTTCCGATCAAATAAACCAATAATATTTAAACATTTTGCTATATGAAAGATAAGAAAGGGAGACATGTGTTTTATGGGCTCCTATCTGTTATTACTAAGAAAGAAACAGGGTATATTAATTTCTGAAACTGTAAACTATTTGAGCATGATTCCGGCTGTAATGCGTCCTGTTAAGCCATCGTCTTTGCGGGAAGAGAAAAAGGTATCGGAATTACAGTGACTGCATAAGCCCGATATTTCAATGTTTTGTTCGGGGATTCCGCATTCTGTGAGTTGGAGAAAGTTGGCGTTCCACTGGTCAAAGATGTATTTGCCGGGTTTTGTATGTTTCCTGATAACTCCTGTTGTATTACCCAGACTTCTTTCGGCCTCGGTTTTTACATCTTCTCCCACTTCGTAGCAGCAAGGACCGTTTGACGGACCTATTCCGGCAATAATATCAGCCGGGGTACTGCCAAAGGTGTGCATCATGGTTTTTACGGCTACTTCAGCAATTTTTTTTAAAGTACCTTTCCAGCCTGCATGAACAGCAGCAATAACATGCATTACCGGATCATACATTAAAATCGGGACACAATCTGCCAGTTGAACACAAAGGTAAATTTTGGGAGTTTTACTCACGAGTCCGTCAGTATTGGAGATTGACGACTCAAAGTCGGTGCTGCCCTTTCCTTTTCTGGTACAGTCAATAATGGCTATGTTGCTGCTGTGGGTCTGATTTCCGAAAGTAAACTGTTCTACATCAACCTTCAAAACATGCGCCAGTTTTTTTCGGTTCTGGAAGACCGTCCAGTCGTTATCACCCACATGAAAACCCGTATTTAAGGATTCAAAGGGCCCCTTGCTAAACCCACCGGTCCTGCCGGTGATAAAATGGTTTATCTCCTTAAATTTGCTCAGGTTGGAAAATTGAAATAATTCAAGGCCTTCTTTCGTAATTTTCTCCATGTGTGCTTTTTAGTGTTGCGAAGGCAATAGTTATTCGGGAATTAATACGACGATATTTACGTATAATTCGAATCAAATGCAGTAGGTGAGCAATTATTTTACTGTAATAATTTTCTCAACCTCTTCTTCCTCTTTTTTCTTTTTTTTATCGGATTTGGATTTATTTGCTCCTACGAACAATGCACCCAGAAAAGTTCCGGCGGCAAAACCAACGATAAGTCCGAGTAATTCTTTTGTTTTAGCCATAGCTTAATTTTTTATATTATTCCTAATTCCTTTATATATCTAACACAATGTAATTAAAAGAGTTCATTAGATATTTTTCAGGTAACCATGCTTTTTTGTATCAATCCCTTTTTTATTTGCTTTATGTATTATGGTTTCTAAAAAGTCATGTCTTATCTGAGGTTCAATCTCCCTGAGATCGGCACTGTAGTTATTTTTATTTCGGGTGGTAATTAAAATTTTTCCCGGCCATAATTCTATGGAAGAGATTTCTTTCCAGCCTGTTTTTGTACCTTTCTTTAAAACACGAAGTTTTATATGTAACTCATCATCTGACACGTAAATATATTTCTTTCCAAAAAGTTTTTCAAAGGGAACCCCTAAACCCATGGAAATGACAAATAATCCGATTATTAAATAGAAGATGAATTTAAAAACACTTTCATCCTTTATCAGATCATAGTAAATGGATAATGAAATCCAAAGTACACCAAATATTACAATATACCATCGAATCTTCTGGTTTTGAAGAAAATCATGTTTAAAATCCATAGTCTTATGAACAATATGTGCAAAAAAAATCTTTTTATTTAAATAAACATTCCGTTTATCAGATAAAATGGATAAATACAAACCTACGATTTTTTTGTCTTTAATGCAATTTAATAGTTATGCATATTTTCATTTTTTATAACAAACTTTACACACGGGTATATTTGAAAAACCGGATATAATAGTTATTTTTGAATATATATAACAAAACCTTAAATCAAATCATTATGACAACAAAACAAGAGATATGGATTCCTTTCGATGTGATCGAAAGTTTTATGGTGAAAGTATTGAAAAAAGCAGGTCTGCCGGAAGAAGATGCAAAAATCGTGACGGATGTGCTCATGCAGGCCGACAAGCTTGGGTTTGATTCACATGGTGTAAACAGGTTAAAGCCTATTTACCTTGATCGCATCAACGATGGGATACTCAATCCGGTTACTGAATTTGAAGTGGTTAAGGAATCACCTGCCACAGCAGTGGTTGACGGGCATAACGGAATGGGCCACGTAATTTCTTTCAAGTCGATGAAGATGGCCATTGAAAAAGCCAAAAAAACCGGTATGGGAATGGTGGCAGTGCGAAATTCAACTCACTATGGTTTTGCAGGTTATTATCCGCTTATGGCAGTTAAGGAAAACATGATCGGAATAACGGGAACCAACGCAAGACCTTCCATTGCTCCTACCTTTGGTGTGGAAAATATGCTCGGAACCAATCCAATGACTTTTGGTATGCCTTCAGATGAAGATTTCCCCTTCCTGCTTGACTGTGCCACATCCATTACCCAGCGTGGTAAAGTGGAGGTGTATGCCCGTCAGGGTAAGGAAATGCCCAAAGGCTGGGTGATTGATGAAAACGGTGAATCAAAAACCAACTCCAAAGAAGTGCTGGAAGACCTGATTGCCGGCCGTGCAGCATTTACCCCCCTGGGTGGTGTGGGTGAAGAAACCGGCGGTTATAAAGGGTATGGCTATGCAACGGTTGTTGAGATCCTTTCTGCTGCCCTTCAGCAGGGTGCATACATGAAAATGCTTATGGGCATAAAAGACGGGAAAAAAGTACCTTATCCGCTGGGACATTTCTTTATTGCAATTGATGTCAATGCTTTCACCGAACCGGATGACTTTAAAAGAATTACCGGGAATATTCTGCGTGAACTCAGAGCCTCCAGAAAAATGCCGGGACATAATCGTATTTATACTGCCGGTGAAAAAGAACATGACACCTGGATGTTCAGAAAAGATAAGGGAGTTCCATTCAACGACGCATTAATGGAAGAGTTTAGCGGAATGAGCAAATCCTACGGACTTGATGAATATCTGAAATATTTTGAGAAGTAAAATGCGCACAGATTTTAATTAAGTAGAAAGCGCCTCAATACTCCGCCAGTTGGTTGTTGAGCCTGTCGAAACGACATCTGATCAGCAGTCAGATACCCACTTCGACAGGCTCAGTGTCCAAATAAATAATTGACTTTTCAGACAGCATCTATTTTTTTTCATCCACATCAATTCCTATTTTTTTCAGAAGCAGGCTGGCATTAAATGTTTTACAGATACCGGGCTTTAACTTGTAGTCAAACCTCATTGTGCTGTCATTTTCTATGATTATATCAAAAAAATAATTGGTAATATCTTGGGGAAAATCTTTTTGCATTTCGGCAAGTTCAAGGTTATGTGTGGCAACGATGGCAGGAACTTTATGCTGGATAAGTTCGCGTACAATAGCAATGCTACCCCTCGATTTATCTGCCGAATTGGTACCCCGAAGCATTTCATCAAGTAATAAAAGAATATTATTATCCTTTCTTACAGTGTCAAGAATGTTTTTCAGGCGAAGGATCTCACGGTAAAAGGTGGATGTATTTTCTGCAATTGAATCGGTAATTGTCAGGTAGGTCATGATGCGAAAATGACTCAAAACAAATTTCTCAGCACAAACCACTGCGCCTGTCTTTGCCAGTAAAACATTTACACCTATAGTCCGAAGAAAAGTACTTTTACCTGCCATATTTGATCCGGTAACAATGTTGATCCATGTCCCTTTTTCTATGCGAAAATCATTACATACACGCTCACTCTCAGGTATAAGCGGATGGCCCAGATTTTTCCCTTCCAGGTGAAAACCATCTTTTTGAAACTCAGGATAATTCCATTCAGGATGGTTATTCTGTAAATTTGCCAGGCTGATGAGTGCTTCCAGTTGTCCAACGACCTGGAACCATTTTGATGTTTTCTCTGCGAAATTTTCAAACCATATTGATACCTTCCGGCATAGTACAATATCCCATAGCAAAAAGATGTTGAGGATTGCTCCGGTCAGCATTCCAAGCGAATAGTCGAGTTTTTGACTGAGATTTTGTAAGCGGGCAATGGCTTGTGTCGCACTTATGTTATCCTGAGTGAGCTCCTTTCGTAGATTTTGAAGATAATCAGATTGAAATTCTTTTTGTTCGTAGGCTGCGAGAACCTTGTTATAATCCCTTAAGGTGTTTTCACGGCCTTCTAACTGGGCGCGGATGGTTTTTGTGAATTTCCCAAAGCGAAAGTTCAGCAGGATATTAAGGAATAAGGGAATCAGCAGTAAGATTGCATTTAGTGAAAAAACAGCAATTGAAAAGATGGTAAGCAACATCAAACCATAAGAAAGGGTAATCCATCCCTTCAGACTTTTTGGGGTAGATATTGTTTTTTTTATTTCAGGAAGATGCTTCTTGTTAAAATCTTCAATCCGGTTTTTGAAAAGTTCTGTGCGCAGATCTTCGCACCATTCTTTGTTCTTTGCCAGTTCCTTGACCGCCTGCTGTCTTTTGAAAATCTCATCCGGCGGATATTCCTTTGAAAGCCATTCAGCCAGCGCTTTATTTCCCACCCCTGTAGCACTCCTGTTGACATATTGAAATATACTGTTTTTACCAAACAGATCCATGTCAAAAGAATAATCATGATCGGGGTTATGAAATGAACTGCCGGAGTAATAAACATTGCCCTTCAAATCAAGACAATTGATCTCGTTTTCCAGGATTTTTTTCCGGGTAAGTGCAGTATTAAGCTTTGCCTGATTGTTTAAATGCATAAGAACAACACGTATAAATCCAAACAGAAAAATACCTGATATGATAAAGCCTGTTGTGCTGAGATTTCCCAGACTTATGGCTATCGATATAAGGAAAGCAACAAAACTGATCAGACGTAGTGTATTGAAAATATTGTCTTTTCTTTGAAGCTGCGAGATCAGTAACTCAATTTCTCTGATACGTTCTTTGTAATATGAAATCATATGGTTTTTTTGAAAAGGTATTTAACAGTGTGAATTAATGCAGTCAAAAATAATCATTTAATATTGTTCAGTTAAAAAACGGAACCCTGATAGCGAATTCTCCCACATGGATTAAATAAATTGAATCTGTTAAAATCTGCGTTGCTCAGCATCTGCGTTATCTGCGTTCCAAATCTAAAGAGTTAAACTAAAAGATATAATACAATAATGATAAACCCGGAATACCTGAAATGATTTGGATTTAAAAATTTTTACCCGGATTGTTTTACTGAAAACCCTAATTTTGCAGCTTCTCTAATTCTTCAAGCAGATGCAGAATGTTTTTCATGATATACTAAAAGTAAAGTCCCCTTTTCATACTGAGTCAGGGGGAGTTTTACCCGAAATCGATATAGCATATCATATTCTGGGTGATTTGCAGCAAAACAGGCCGTTGGTCTGGGTAGGACATGCACTTACGGGCAATTCCAACCCATTAGACTGGTGGCCGGGAATTGTTGGACCTGGTAAATATGTTGATACAGAAAAATATAATGTGGTTTGTGCCAATGTGCTGGGCTCCTGTTATGGAAGCACCGGGGCACACTCAGTAAATCCTGAAACCGGAAAACCTTACATGCTCGACTTCCCGCTGATTACCATCAGAGATATGATTAAAGCCCATGAAATTTTGCGGGAGCACCTGGCCATTGAAAAAATTGATTTGTTTATAGGAGCATCTCTGGGAGCCTTTCAGGGTATTGAATGGAGCATAATAAAGCCCGGCCTGGTTGACCGCCTTATTTTCCTGGTCGCCGGTGCCCGAACCAGCCCATGGTGCAAAGCTTTCAATGAAGCACAGAGAATGGCTATGGAGGCTGACCAGACTTTCTATTCAGATGCTGAAAATGCCGGTGCCCGCGGACTTATGGCTGCCAGGGCAATTGGCATGGTGAGTTATCGCAACTTTCAAACTTTTAATATTACCCAGCCCGATCCTGAAAACGGGCAGCTTGAAAATTTCCGGGCCTGCACATACCAGCGCTACCAGGGTCAGAAACTGGCCGGAAGATATAACGCCCATGCTTACTATTATATTTCCAAAGCATTTGACTCGCACGATGTTGGCCGTGGAAGGGGAGGTGTAAAAAAAGCACTTCAGGGAGTTGAAACAAAAACCCTTTGCGTAAGCACCGATACGGATATATTATTTCCTGTGGAAGAGGTAAAAGCAGTTGCCGATATGTTACCCAATGCTGAGCATGTGGTACTAAAAAGCATCTATGGACATGATGGATTTTTAATCGAAAACGATAAACTTACTGCCATACTTAACAACTGGCAGCATAAACTGTAAATTGCCGGTTATATTTTTGCCAGGCAAACTTCCAAACTTTCGCGCCAGTGAGGTAAGGTGATTCCAAAATCCTGCTTAATTCTTGATTTGTTCAGCACACTGTAAAATGGTCTTACGGCTTCTGTTGGAAATTCCTTTGAAAGAACAGGGGTTACCTTACAGGGAAGTTTTTTCAGACTTACAATGGCGTGTGCAAAATCATACCAGCTGGCAACACCCTCATTGCTGAAGTTATATATTTCTGTGCGGATCTTCTGAGGCACCTGGGGTATAATTTCCATAATAGACCGGGCCAGATCACCGGCATAAGTGGGATTACCTATCTGATCATATACCACTTTGAGTTCTTTTTCATTCTTAGCCTTTTCGTATATTGTTTTTACAAAATTATTGCCATAGGAAGAAAAAAGCCATGAAGTACGTAAGATCAGTGCCCTTTTGGCATTAAAAATTACTTCTATTTCTCCGTCCAATTTGCTTTTTCCATAAGTGGTTTTCGGACCTGCAGTGTCGTTCTCGGTGTAGGGTTTAAAATTTTTTCCTTCAAAAACATAATCAGTTGAAATATGAATAAGCAGGGCGTTAACTTTAGCGCAGGCCTGAGCAATATTTTTTGCTCCAGTGGCATTAATTAGAGTTGTCTCCGATTTGTTTGATTCTGCCAGATCAACAGCTGTAAAGGCAGCACAATTGATAACGGCTTCGATCTTGTTGGATTTTACATACTGCATGGTTTTGTCAGCATTGGTAATATCCAGTTCTTTCACATCGGTAAAAAAGAATTTATGATTGCTGTATTCTTTTTCCAGATCGCGCAATTCACTCCCCAATTGTCCATTGCTTCCGGTAACAAGTATGTTCATATATAGCAGGTTAAATGGTTGTGTTCTTGAAATAGTTAATGGTTTTGATAAGTCCCTCTTCCAGCTGTGTGGTTGGTTTCCAGTCAATCAATTTTTTTATTTTGCTGATATCAGGCTTTCTTTGCATAGGATCGTCCTGTGGCAGAGGTTTAAAAATAATTTTTGAACCAGAGTTTGTAAGTTCAATGATTTTTTTTGCCAGTTCAATAATAGTAAACTCACCAGGGTTGCCAATGTTCACAGGACCGGTAATATCTTCTCCTGTATTCATAAAATTTATCATCCCGGTGATCAGGTCATCTACATAACAAAAACTGCGTGTTTGATTACCATCACCATAAATAGTGATATCATGATTTTTCAATGCCTGAACGATAAAGTTTGAAACTACCCTTCCATCGTTGGGGTGCATTCTGGGTCCGTACGTATTAAATATGCGAAGTATTTTAATCTTTACTTTGTTTTGCACATGATAATTCATAAAAAGTGACTCAGCACATCTTTTTCCTTCATCATAGCAGGACCGCGGACCGATCGGGTTTACATTACCCCAGTATTCTTCTGTTTGCGGATGAATTTGCGGATCGCCATAAACCTCGCTCGTGGAAGCCTGTAGTATTTTTGCTTTAATACGTTTGGCAAGCCCCAGCATATGCACAGATCCCATCACAGATGTTTTAATGGTTTTTATGGCATTAAACTGATAGTGGATGGGTGAGGCCGGACAAGCCAGATTGTAGATTTCATCCACCTCAATGTAAAAAGGCATGGTAATATCATGACGGATGAGCTCAAAATAGGGATCAGATAAAAGATGAACCACGTTCTGCTTCTGACCGGTGAAAAAATTATCCAGGCAAAATACCTCATGACCATCACGTAGTAATTTTTCACATAAATGCGATCCGAGAAATCCGGCGCCGCCGGTCACAAGTATTTTTTTCTTCATGAAATTGCTGAAAATCTTTTATCTACCCGGCTTATTAATCTAATCCAAATTAAGTTATCCCTTGCCGTTTTGCAAATTTATAGAATTTTTTGTCTTATACGTATTATTATTTCTTTATAATTGATTTGTTGTATATTTTCAATTAAATCAATCAAATTATAACATCGATCTGTCGGGAAAATACTAATTTAGATGCTCGAAATGCAAATTTTAATAAGTATCTGATGTATCATGACACAAAATAATATAGAGCGGGAAGTCTTTGATACCAACCGTAAGGCCTTGTTTATCAACCTTGACGAGACGATCTATGGCTCCTTTGCCGAAATAGGTGCCGGGCAGGAAGTTGCACGATGTTTTTTTCAATCGGGAGGGGCTTCGGGTACCGTAGCCAAAACCATATCAGCCTACGATATGATTTTTAGCGATACCTTATACGGAAAAACTCCCAAAGGAAGGTACGTTTCGGAATCAAGGCTAATGCAAATGCTTGATATAGAGTATGATAATCTTATAAAATTACTCAAAGATAAACGTGGATCTGATACCAGGTTTTTTGCCTTTGCCAATACCGTAACAACCATTAATTACCAGAAAACCAATGAGGCCCACGGTTGGGTAGGAGTAAGGTTTCAACTTAAACCCAATACCAAACCCAATGATGTTGTTCTGCATGTAAAACTTCATGAAAATGATGCTTTGCTTCAGCAAAAGACTTTGGGAATACTGGGGGTTAACCTTATTTATGCGTGTTATTACAATTATCAGTACCCCAATAGTTTTCTCAAATCACTTGTGGAGTTAAACCTTGAAGACAGGATAGAAATTGACATGATCAGTATGCACGGACCTGATCTCGATTATGTGGATAACCGTCTGCTGGCTGTGCAGCTGGTGAAAAATAACATGACTGCTGTTACCATGTTTGATCGTTACGGCAATGTTAAACCGCCTTCTGAACTGTTATACAAAAAGAACGTAATGTTATTGCGGGGGAGCTTCCGGCCTATTACTTACGTGGGGTTCGATATGCTTAAATCCGGGTTCTCTCTTTTTAAAAAAGAAATTGGTTTTGACAGGGAAAATACAATCGTTCTTTGCGAGATGACCCTTAAAAATCTTATGGAGGAAGGGGTTTTTGATGAGCGCGACTTTCTTGACAGGGTAGATATCCTTTGTGGTATGGGCCAAAATGTAATGATCACAAATTTCAAAGAGTTTTATAAGATTTCAAACTGGTTCAGAAAATACAAAATTCAGAATATCAGGTTGGTAATAGGTGCATTGACTTTTCAGAAGATTCTTGAAAAGAAGTTCTATACACATTTGAAAGGTGGTATACTGGAAGCATTTGGGAGGCTATTTGCAGACAACCTGAAAGTATATCTTTATCCGGGACGCCAGAAAGAAACACATAATATTCTAACCAGTAAAAATATGCCGGTTGAAGATGATGTCCGGTTTCTTTATCAGCACTTGCTCAAATCGGGACTGATCATCGATATCAAAAACTACAGGAAGGAAATTCTTCCGTTTTTCTCTTACAAAGTACTGGCGAAACTGAATGCCAATGATCCCGACTGGGAAAATATGGTTCCTAAATATGTTTCATCTTTCATCAAAAATAAAAATTTGTTTGGTTACGGGAGCAAGAAAAAGGAACCGGTTACAAAGCATGAGAAACCTTAAAGGGAAGAGAAAAGGTTAGAATTTTGGATCTGGTAATAAAGAACGCCCGGTTTCGGATGAAACCGGGCGTTTACATTTTCAAAGATTTTTTAAATCTGAGAATTTTTTTTACATTTCAAAAACATCAAAATCCATACTATCATCACCATTACCATTGTCGCGCGCACGGCGGTTATTGTTACGGCGTTCAAATTCGTTGATACGGTAAGTAAAGCCCAGGGTGATTACACGGCTGGTGCGCCAGCGGTCCATATTCATAGTAAAATTATCACCGTAATTATACAAACTGAATCTCATGGTGTTAAATATATCGGAAATATTAAGTGAAATGGTACCGGAATTTCCCCAGATATTTTTTCTTACTCCGGCATTCATCATGTACATAGCATCGATTTCGGCATTGAGCATAACGATGGGCGAGCGATAAAAACCATTAACCTGCATGTTCCAGCCGTTGCCCAGGTTCATGTTGCTTACAAACCTGCCTGACCAGGAGTAGCTGTCACTTTCAAGCTCCATCTGTGCACCATCTATAATGCTTCGGAAATAGCTGAAAGTACCGTTCATATTCCACCAGTTGGTGATTTTCTGGTTAATTACCAGTTCTGCACCGTAGGAGGTTCCCCTGTTGAGGTTTTCGAAAGTCATAAGTGTAACTTCCCTGCCTTCCAGACCGGGAAGATCAGTTACTACTCTGCCGAAACGGGTCATCATTCCATCTGTCTGACGATAAAATATGCTTGGGTTAAGTGTTGTGGTTTCCCAGAAGCGGGTGTAACCAATTTCAAAGGAATTGATCAGTTCAGGGTCGAGTTTCGGGTTGCCCATGGATACTTCGTACTCGCTGCTGTAACGCATAAAAGGATTCAGATCGCGGTTGTTTGGACGGTTTATGCGACGGGTATAGCTTATTTGCGCCGACTGATTGTTTTCAAAACTTCTGCGAAGGTGCATGGTGGGGAATAGATTCAGATAATTCTTGGTAAAGGTATCGTCAATGGTGAGCTGATTACCTTCCACAAAAGTTTGTTCGGCTCTTAATCCGGCCTGTAAACTGAATTTTCCCAACATGGTGGCATACATTCCGTAAACTGCAAATATCTGTTCATTGTAAAGGAAATGGTTGCTGCGATTAAAATCGTTCACCCATAATCCATCATCGTTGAATTGCTCAAAGTTGAATTCTGAGTCCATTTCACGCAGTTGAATGCGGTAACCGGTTTCGAATTTGCTGTCATCGCCCAGGGGATGAACATAATCAAGCTGTGAGCTTAACGACCAGTTCTGACCATTCATATTCGATCTTTCCAGATTCGTTAAATCATTTGGTGTTTCCCAGTTTTGATTAAAAAACTGCTGAATGAAATTTTCATTCCTGTCCATGTTGCGTGTAGAAAAAGCAATGTCCGCAGTAAGCTCTCTGTGTCTTTGATCATAAGTACGCCTGAAATTCAACTGATGGTTGAAGGAATTGTGAAGCATATCAGTGCCATTGTCCATCAGGAAAAGGCTGTTTGGATTGGTGATGAAGTCTCTGTAAAGAGTGTATTCGGTAAGATTATCAGAATTGCGGTTCCAGTTGTTGTATCTTGATGAAAAGGTAAGTGTGTTTTTAGAATTAAAATTATAATCAAAACCAATCTGTACATTATTTGAACCCATACCCATATTACCGGTTATGTCCTGGTCCATAAAGTTTGTATTTTCGTCAAAGAAAGTTTCTCTCAGGCTGTTGCCGTAACTGTCGGTATCTGAAAGTCGTCCGCTGTAGTTGGTAAAAAAGTTCCAGTTATTTATTTTATAATTCAGATTAAGAGACCCGCTGTAGGCGCCTGCACTGCCTGCATTTAAACTAAGCAAGCCGTTATATCCCGGTCGGCGTTGTTCTTTTAAAACCACGTTAATAATTCCGGATGTACCTTCGGGATTGAAACGCGCCGATGGGTTTGTTATCACTTCCACACGGTCGATCATTTCTGCCGGAATCTGCTGAAGGGCTTCTGGTCCGCTGAGGCCGGTAAGGGTAGAGGGACGACCATCTATCAAAATGGTAACATTGGTGCTTCCTCTCAGACTTACATTTCCATCAAAATCAACCGCAACGCTGGGAATGTTTTGCATAATGTCAATTGCTGTGCCTCCAATGGCAGTAATCTCTTGTCCTACATTTATTACTCTTCTGTCAAGGCCGGTTTCCATCAGTGAGCGGGCAGCTTCTACAGTAACTTCCCCAAGCATTTGTACCGATGGAGAAACTTCTACTACTCCAAGATCGTATTCCGGCTCACGGAAGGTTATGCGGATGCTATTGTAATTTTGAGGTGGGTATCCCACATAATTGATGGTAACAAAATAGGATCCCGGGGGTACCAGGTCAATGGTAAATTTCCCCTGTTCATCTGTAATGGCACCTGATACCATGATTGAGTCACTTTGACTGTTCAATACCACACTTGCGTATATCAGGGGCTGGCTATCTTCACTGTCAACGATAGTCCCGCTAACTTTACCGATCCTGGGCAGCTCACCCCCCTGGCTTGCGCGGCCCTGAACCGGCTGGCTGATAACTTCTGTTATTCCTGAGAAAAGAAAGAAGACAAAAAATATAAAGATGTTGAATTTTGATAACCTTTTCATAAAACTAAGATTGTTGTTGTTTAATGATTGATAAAAATACTTTAACAAAGTAAAGTCGGAGTATTAGACGCAGAACAGAGTCTAAAGTTTAATAACCAACATACCTATTAGGATTTTTTAAGATAAAGGCGGGTCAGAAAGAAAACACCCTGTGATGGCTTAAGCCATTCACAGGGTCTCTCTTCATGTTGTTTTTGTTTGTTTTGGGGCATAAAAGTAACAATTTTTTTGAAAAACAAAAAAAAATTAAGATTTTGTTATTTTAACATTTAATTTTAATGACAGTACTATTCTTATAACATAAAATCTGAAGGGTTTTTAAAGGGATACCACTTAGATCCCGGATTATATTTTTTAACAAAAATTTTTCCGAATGTTTATTTTGAATTCAACTATCAGAAAATCAGCAATATAATTTGTGGTTGAAAAGATATTTCCTGTTGAAAAAGGATTCTGGCTATACTACGAAGGATGGTTGGATTGTTATATCTTTGCCTGATTAATCTCACAGCATTTTATGAGCGCAAATTATTCAGAAGACAGCATACGTACACTTGAATGGAATGAGCATATCCGGTTGCGTCCGGGTATGTATATTGGTAAACTCGGCGATGGTAGTTCTCCCGACGATGGCATTTATGTGCTGATCAAGGAAGTTATTGACAATTCCATTGACGAGTTTGTTATGGGTTTTGGAAAAACCATTGAGATCAGCATTGATGACAAGCAGGTAACCGTGCGCGACTACGGTCGTGGTATTCCCCTGGGCAAAGTGATTGATTGTGTTTCGAAGATCAATACCGGTGCCAAATACGATAGTAAGGTTTTTAAGAAGTCAGTAGGTTTGAACGGTGTAGGTACAAAAGCAGTAAATGCTTTGTCAAGCTATTTCGCTATTCAATCCATTCGCGAAGGCCGGTCTAAAAAGGCTGTTTTTGAATCCGGAAAACTGGTTGATGATGTTCCTGAAAAGGATAATACGGGTCGAAAAGGAACCATAGTAACTTTTGTTCCCGATGAGGAGATTTTCGGGAAATATCGTTACATCGATGATTATATCGAAAAACTTTTGTGGAATTACGTTTTCCTGAACCGGGGTCTTACCATCAATTTCAACGGAATGAAACTGCATGCCGAAAATGGTTTGCTGGACCTGTTGAACCGTAATATTGACACTCCCATTTGTTATCCTATCATTCATTTACAGGAAGATGACCTTGAGTTTGCATTCACACACAGTGCCACCCAATACAGCGAAGAATATTTCTCATTTGTAAACGGGCAGCATACCACACAGGGAGGTACCCACCAGAATGCATTTCGTGAAACCCTCACCAAAACCATCAGGGATTTTTACAAAAAGGATTTTGATTCAAATGATATCAAAACAAGTATCATTGTTGCACTAAGCATAAAAGTTCAGGAACCGGTTTTTGAATCTCAAACCAAAACCAAACTGGGTTCACTTAACCTCGAGCCCCAGGGCAAAGGTCCATCCATCAGAAACTACATTGCCGACATACTTAAGCGCAGGCTCGACAACTACCTGCACATGAATCCCGATACGGCTGAAGCCTTGTTGCGCAAGATCTTGCAAAGTGAGAAAGAGCGCAAGGATATGGCCAGTATCAAGAAACTGGCAAAAGAGAGAGTAAAGAAGGCCAGTTTGCACAACAAAAAACTTCGCGACTGCCGAATTCATTATAACGAAAATCATGAGCGCAGGCTTGAAACCACGCTCTTCATTACCGAGGGTGATTCAGCATCGGGAAGCATAACCAAGGCTCGCGATGTAAATACTCAGGCCGTTTTCAGCCTGAAAGGAAAGCCCCTGAACTGTTACGGACTTACCAAAAAGATCGTTTACGAAAATGAAGAGTTCAACCTTTTGCAGGCAGCTTTGAATATAGAAGAAAGCCTTGAAGACCTTCGCTACAATAACGTTGTGATTGCAACCGATGCCGATGTGGATGGTATGCACATCCGCCTGCTGCTGATCACTTTCTTCCTGCAGTTCTTTCCCGACCTTGTAAGGAATGGTCATCTTTACATCCTTCAAACTCCGCTTTTCAGGGTGCGTAACAAGCAAAAAACCATTTACTGTTATTCTGAACAGGAAAAACGTGATGCTGTTGAAGAACTTAATGGCAAACCCGAAATAACACGTTTCAAAGGACTTGGAGAGATTTCACCTGATGAGTTTGGTGCATTTATCGGAACCAGTATCCGACTGGATCCCGTACTTCTTAAAAAAGACCTGATCATAAAGGATATGCTGGAGTTTTACATGGGCAAAAATACTCCTGACCGCCAGAATTTTATCATTGATAATCTGAGGGTGGAACTGGATGCGGTGGAAGTCTGATTCATTTTCTTCTATGTCCCATACCTCTGATCACGTTATTTCCTTCGAAAAAATTTTGTTGCCCGGTATACCCGATCCGATAAAAGAGTTATACCTGAACTCTTTTCCCCCGGAAGAAAGACGTACCCTTGATGGTCTGGAAAAACAACTGTATGAACCCGGTTGCAGTGTAAACTCGGTATGGATTTCTGATATACCGGCCGGTTTGGTTGTGTATTGGGATTTTGAAGATTTTCTTTTCGTTGAACACCTTGCAGTGCAACCTCATCTCAGAGGGCAAAAAACGGGGGAGAAGATTATGAACCAGATTACTGCCGGTATTGATAAGCCGGTTCTCCTGGAAATTGAACCGCCCAAAGATGAATTGAGTAAACGAAGAATGAACTTTTACCTTCGCCTGGGTTTTCAACTGCTCGATGTTGAGTATTTGCAACCTTCCTATACCGGCCATGGTCCGGGTTATCCAATGAAACTTATGGCAAACAATGCTATTGATGATAAGGATTTGAGAAGATTTATTGCTGAAATTTACAACAGAGTTTACAAGGTAAACCAATAAACCTGTTATGATCACCTATTTTTCTGATCTGAAAATCTCAAACCTATCCCAATCATCAGCAACTCTGAACTTTTTTCTGAAATCGTCCAGCTGACAGCGGGGCATAGGAATGGTTTCGGTTTTTTCTTCATTGGGCATGATGTTGGAAAAATTCTCGCCCAGGGGGCTGATAAGTGCAGAATCGCCCGAGTGCTCCATGCCCTTTCCATCTGTCCCTATGCGGTTGACTCCAATTACATAGGCCTGGTTTTCAATGGCACGTGCCATAAGCAATACTCTCCATGGATGGCTGCGCGGTGCGGGCCAGTTGGCAATATTGATGATGCAATCATAATCGAATCCCTTTTCTGAACTGTAATTGTTTTTACTCCAAACAGGGAAACGCAGGTCGTAACAGATCAGCAGCAGGAACTTCCAGCCCTTGTATTCAACGATCACTTTTTCCTTGCCGGGAGTGAAATTTTTCGTTTCTCCGGCAAAGGTGAAAAGGTGCTTTTTATCGTATTGAAAGTGTTTGCCATCGGGTTGCATCCAGATCAGGCGATTATAATATTTGCCATTTTCTTCAGTGGCAATGCTTCCGGTGATTACTGCATTTTTTTCGGCAGCCAGTCTTTTCATCCACTGAAAAGTTTCTCCCTGGTGGGGTTCGGCGCATCCGGCGGGTTCCATGGTAAACCCGGTGGTAAAAACCTCGGGCAATACAATGATCTCCGTGGGTTCGGTTATCTGACGTATCTTTTCTTCAAACATTTTCCTGTTGGCAGCAGGATCTTCCCAGTAAATGGGCGACTGAACCAGTGTAACTTTTATATTCGACATAATATTTCTGCAGCTTTTTCAAGTGTTTCATTGCTTTTCGCAAAGCAAAATCTTAAAGTTTTGTTGTTTACAGGTTTCTGGTAAAAATAGGAATTGGGCACAGAAGCAACACCAAATTCTTGGGTTAGGTGTGTTGCAAATTCCATTTCTTTTTCTTCACTTATTTTACTGTAATCCAGCACCTGGAAGTAGGTACCGCTGGCAGGGATTATTTTGAATCGGGAACCTTTGATAAGCTCAACAAAATAATCGCGTTTTTCCTGGTAAAAACCACCCAGGTTGGTGTAGTTGTCTTTATTCTGAAGGTATTCGGCAATGGCATACTGCACGGGCGTATTAACGCAAAAAACAATGAACTGGTGAGTTTTGCGGAATTCCTTCATCAGGTTGGCCGGTGCCACACAATACCCACATTTCCAGCCTGTGGCATGAAAGGTTTTTCCAAAGGAACACATAACCATACTTCTTTGAGCCAGGGCAGGATAGCGACATACACTCTGATGGTCTCTTCCATCAAAAATGATGTGTTCGTAAACTTCATCACTTAAAATGATAATTCCGGTATTCCGGGTAAGTTTTTCCAGTTGCAACATATCAGCCGCACTTAGTATGCTGCCTGTTGGATTATGCGGGCTGTTAATAATGATCATGCGGGTACGGCTGTTTACGATTCTTTTTACCTCGTTCCAGTCAATATGGTAATCGGGCAACTTTAAGGGAATGCAAACAGGTATCCCTCCCGCAAGTTTTATGGCGGGTACATAGCTGTCGTATGCAGGTTCAAAAACAATTACTTCATCATCTTCCCTGATGAGCGCAGTAATGGCGGTGAAAATGGCCTGTGTAGCTCCGGCCGTAATGGTGATTTCCGTTTCCGGGTCGTATTGTGCAGTGTAAAGGAACTCTGTCTTTTCGGCAATGGCTTCACGCAGTTCGGGTAGGCCCGGCATAGGAGCATATTGATTGTGCCCCTTGCGCATATACTTATTTATCAGCTTAATGAGTTCCGGCGAAACAGGAAAATCAGGAAAACCCTGTGATAAATTGATGGCATTGTGTTCACGTGCCATCTGCGACATAATAGCAAATACCGATGTTCCTGTTTGTGGTAGTTTTGATGTTATCTGGTCAGGATATGGATCCATAATAACTTGGGTTTAAAAGTTATTTATTTCGTTAAGTTTAGAATTTTCTTTTCCCGGAAAGCGAATTTCCGCTAATTTTGTATGTCGTTGAGCCTGTCGAAACGATGGCAATGTCACTTCGACAGTCTCAGTGACCAAATTTTAAGGCCGGTTTTTCAATTTTTGCGAACAAAAATAGCATAAAATTCTCAGCCCGGCTGCCATAAATTCTATTATCTTAAAAAGATGATTATCCGCTGCAAAATTCATGGTATGCAGCTATCATAATACTCTATTTATTAACTTCTAACGAAAAAAAGGAAAAAGATGAAGACCATTGACGGATTTAATTTCAAAGACAAGAAAGCTATTATCAGGGTAGATTTTAATGTTCCACTGAACAAGGATTTCGAGATCACCGACGACACACGCATGCGTGCTGCAGTGCCTACCATAAAAAAGATCCTTGACGACGGAGGTTCAGTAATTCTCATGTCGCACCTTGGCAGACCCAAGGAAGGGCCTGAAGATAAATTTTCATTGCGTCATTTAACAGGCCACCTGGAAAAACTGGTTGGGGCACCTGTAAAATTTGCCGATGACTGCATGGGTGAATCGGCTGAAAGACTTTCTGCTGAGTTGAAACCGGGTGAAGTGTTGCTTCTGGAGAATCTCAGATTTTACAAGCAGGAAACCAAGGGTGATGAAGAGTTTTCCAAAAAACTGGCTTCATACGCCGATGCTTATGTTAATGACGCTTTTGGCACTGCCCACCGCGCGCATGCTTCAACTACTATTGTAGCAAAATTTGCCAAAGAAAAAATGTTTGGTTACATCATGGAGAGTGAGCTGGCAAGCATCGATAGAGTATTGAATGACACCAAAAAACCTTATACTGCAATTATTGGTGGTGCTAAAGTTTCTTCAAAAATCGATATTCTCAACAATCTCCTTGATAAAGCAGATGATATCATAATTGGTGGGGGTATGATGTTTACATTTATCAAAGCACAAGGTGGCAAAATAGGCAATAGTCTTGTTGAGGATGATTATCTGCAAACAGCCAGAGATATTATAAAAAGAGCCGGAGAAAAGGGGATAAAACTTCATATTCCTGATGATGCTGTTGTTGCTGATAAGTTTGATAATGATGCAAATCACAAAACCGTAAAAGCTGACTCAATAGAGGATGGCTGGATGGGCCTTGATATAGGTGAAGGTAGCATTAAAGCACTAACCGATGTAATTGAAAACTCAAAAACCGTTCTCTGGAATGGGCCGATGGGTGTTTTTGAAATGCCCAACTTTGCAGCAGGAACCAAAGCCATTGCAGAATCATTGGTAAAAGCAACAGAGAAAGGCGCATTTACTCTGGTAGGAGGGGGCGACTCCGTTGCTGCCATCAATCAGCTGGGAATGGCCGATAAGGTCAGCTATGTGAGCACAGGTGGTGGAGCCTTGCTCGAATACATGGAGGGTAAAGTACTTCCAGGCGTCGCAGCCATCAATGAATAATACCCGGTTATTATTTTGAAATCTCCAATCCGGCAGTCTGAAAGGTATTTTCTGGAAGACTGCCGGATTTTTTTTTGGATTTCTAAAAAATAGTTGTATCCGGTAAAATCAGCGGGATGTTTCGCTTTGCTAAATATGACAGGCAAAGTATTAGGAGGCGGGGTGGTATTTGGTAAGAAAAAACGCTCGAAAGGTTGTCTCTCGCTTAGCCGCTGATAGCGCAGGGTATTCTCCGGGTACGACTTTAGGTTCGTGCCCGGAGTTTATGGTTCCAGGGATTGCATCCCTCCAATCCATTCTGATATCTACTACCGGGCTGCAGTAAGCTGATTTTTATCAGGAAAACCGGCGGTGTCGTCAGGGATGCCATCCCAATATGCTTCAGTCGACCGTCTCCGGTCTTCCTCCACTTATATGCCTTCCAAACCCTTATATGTCTTATATGGTTATAAAAGAACCAAGAAACTCAAGGGATAACATCCCTCCAATCAATCCTGATATCCACTACCGGGCTGAAGTAAGCAGTTTTTTATCAGGAAAACCGAGAGGGTTGTCAGGGATGTCATCCCAGTCAGCTTTTTTTCCTTTTTTCGGATTTAGTTTCGATGGCCTTGTTCTTGGCTCGTTTCGTGCTTTTACATCCCCCCGACCCCGTTGACTTCGTCGAACCCTTCGGGTTTCAAAGGGGGAGTTGGCCGGCAATTACTTCGGACTTCTGACTTCGGACTCCATTAACTATATCAATCATCAACTCATAAGCCACTTATCTCATCCATCAACTTCACCATATTATCCCTCAACTGAATATTTGCTCCGGCGTAGTTGTTTACAATAAAAGTGAATGCAATCAGACTGCCGTTGCGGCTGCGTGTATATCCGCTGTAGGCTCTTACATTACCCAGGAATCCGCTTTTGGCAACAAGAACTCCCTGCGATCGTGTGCCACGAAAGAGCCTGCTTAACGAACCGGACTCTCCGGCTACCGGAAATCCTTTTACCAGGGCAGCATATAAAGATTCATCAGAAGCTGCATAGATAAGCATATCATTCAGTTGCTTAACAGTAAGATTATTGTAAGAAGAAAGTCCACTGCCGTCATGCATTCGCATTCCTGTAATATCAATACCTTTTTCCTTCCAGAAGTTTTGAACTACTTCAGCACCCTGTGAAAAAGTGCCTTCGTTTCCAAAAGTTTTTCCCAGCTGTTTAAGAAGATTTTCAGCGTAGGTATTTACACTTGCCAGA
The DNA here is from genome assembly GCA_019429055.1 of Bacteroidales bacterium. GTDB lineage: Bacteria > Bacteroidota > Bacteroidia > Bacteroidales > UBA7960 > SKVR01. The sequence continues at coordinate 125 of JAHYJP010000041.1, read as the reverse complement.
TTGGTTCTTTGGGTTATGTATAAAACTTCCGGCGATTCCCAGCGCGAAATCAGAGTTCTTGTTTCTATGGGCTGTAGTTTTTTATAAGTCTGATGGGTATGGGTTTCTCCTTTGATTCTGATTCC
>JAHYJP010000287.1 GCA_019429055.1 Bacteroidales bacterium | reverse complement strand
CATCGGGCATGGTTATTTTGTTGCTGTCGCCGGGCAACGCAAAGCGGATGGAGCTTTTTACCGAAGGTCGCAATATATGGCAGGCGGTGAAGATCAGCATGGTTTCCCTGGTGAAGCTCAATGGCATCCACCTGCAGAGCATGCCGCTGTGGCTGGTGGGTGTGCTGCTGTTTGCTTATCTCCGTAAGGAGTCTTTTAATACAAAGCTGCATGGAATGCTTCGGTTGAATCCTTTGTGGGTGGTACTTATGGTGCAGGGGCTTTTGCTGGTGTTGTTTTTTATTCCGTCGTGGAGCATGGGTATCAATCCGCCGCTGCGGGTGTATAATTTTTTGTCGCCGTTGTGGCTGCTGGGGTTTGGGTGGTTACTGGTTACGCTGCGGATGCGCGCAGGGGAGAGGGTATTGGAATCCTGGCCGGTCTTCAGGGGAGCCGGACTGAAAGCCCTGCTTATTGTCATAGCCTTGTCGTTTATGGTGCATTTTGTGAAGGTGCCCGGCGGCGAGGTGGTCTTTGGCGGCAATGTGCCACAGGCGTGGTACGACCTGGTGTTTCGCGCACCGGACTACAACCGGGCCATGCATGATCGTGAGCGTATCATCCGGGAAGCCCTTGCTGAAGGCCGCACAGCGGTGGAAGTCCCCGCCCTGCAAAACCCGCCCCGCACCATCCATTTCCTGGACATCCGGCCCGATGCCGGGCACTGGATCAATGGAATTGTGGCCGGGCATTATGGGGTGGAGGAGGTATGGGTGGGTGAAGCCACGAATAGGGTCCACTGATTACACGAATTTTCACGAAGGGTTTTATTGCCACGGATGCACGGATAAAAAGTAAGCCACGAAGACACGAATAAAAAGAAAATGATATCCCTCAGCAGCTCGTAGCACCCTTCCCTTCTTCTTCATTGACAAGGGTTGGGTTGGCAAATTCAGCAAGGATGCCATCAGCGGAATGGGTTTCCGTTGGCTTGCCGGTTTTTTCGGGACCAGGCTTTTTTTCCTTTACAGTGATTTCAACGTCTTTTCCTATGAAGCGTTTCAATTGACTGATTCTAAGGGTTTCAGATGTGATTTTCCGTTGGATAGTTATTTTTTCCATGATGTTCGGTTTGCAGGTTTAAAGTTAAGCATTTTCGCAATTACCTGATTTGCCTGTTTTCTTATTTTCTCACTCATAATAGTTATTAGCTGTAAGCATTTTATTTTGGTGGGATAAATTTGTTGTCAGGATTTCTTCGGCAGTCCCAAATCATTGCAATGAGAATGGTATCTTCAATTACTTCATAGATAATTTCAAAGTCTCCTGTAATCAGTGCTCTGACATTGGGGAAATCTGTCTGGCGGCCTAACCAGGCATTTTTTTTCAAAAGTCTGATTCTTTTGTTAATTTGGCGGGAAAGCTTACGGCTGTACGTTGCATTGCCGTTACGGAGTATGTAAAACTCCAGGATATCATAAAGATCGAGTCTGGCTTCTTGCGACCATTCTATTTTGAATTCAGCCATTGTTCGATTTCACTTTGAAGATTTTCATCAGAAATACTCAGTTTATTTTGCCATTGTTCTTTCGCCTTGGCAAGTCTTTCTTTTTGCAAATCACTTAAGTGATAAATTCCGGATTGGCCTTTTTTTTCAAGAATGAGCATGATCTCATAAAGTACAGATTCATCTTCAACATGAGCCAGCTGATTCAGGATTTTATATTTGATTTCTTTGGTATTCATGGTTGTATCTTTCTGTAAAAATAATGATTTTTTATGGAAGAGCATTTTTATGAAGGGTTTATTGCCACAACCGAAGCGAAGCTAATCCCGTGGCCATAGCACTGTGGTGAAAAAGGCCGGCTACTGTTGCTACTTCCGGGTACGACTACAGCTCGCGCCCGGAATTGGAATCATTATTCAAACTTGAGTTTTTCTGGATTTTGACGGGTATCATACAATCTTAAGATTGCGATGTATGTATTATATTCCTTAAAGAACAGACTATTATGTTTGGTAACAACGCACCTTCTTATGCTTTTATCTGTATTGTAAACAGGAAATGCATCCGGTGACGTTTGAATAATGGTAAGACACTTATCAATGGCATCTAAAAAAGATACTGAAACATTTGTACCCCAGTGCTTATCAAGATAATTAAGAACCTGGCCGAGATCATCATCTGCCAGTGGAGACCATATTACAGGCTTTGCATCAACCATATCTTTTTCGGTGCTTCGCCATTACCAAATGGTTGGGAATACCAAGCCCATGCTCAATCTGCTCCATGGCTTTTACAACTCCATTTTGCTGTTCCTTTGTGAGATTATTCCAAAGATTCAATTTGTCTGACCCAGGTTCACTTTTATACTCATCTTCTAAAGAGGAAATAATCTGTACCTTCAAATTGAGTTTTTTTGCCAATGAAACAATCCGATTTACATCAGATTCGAGTTCTCCTTGTAATATTATTGTTTTCATATGTCAGTTTTTCCTCAGGTAAAGTTAAGCATTCGATGTAAGATTTCCAAAAAGAACGATTTCAGATATATAGGTTTCTGTGGTTCTCAATTTTCTGCTTTTGGCGATTGGACTTTGGCTAAAAGCCAAAAGCCAACAGCCCCTCAACATATCTCTCCGCCCTGTTGCCGTTTCGAAAGGCCACGAAAGTTATTCTCTCGCAAAGACGCAGGGACGCAGTTTTAAAATCACGGGGTGATTTTCCGGGTGCGACTAAAGCTCGTGCCCGGAATTTGAATCAAGTCTTCAGTTGTTTTTCAAATTCGGCAGGTGTTAATATTTGTGCGGTTTTGAATGGATTAAGGTTCAATAGGTCTTTGTCGCCGGTTACCAGATAATCTGCTTTGGAAAAATCAATCAGATCTAACAGAAAATTGTCTTTGGGATCTTTGCAGGTGAAATGTTTTGGTTCTATATCAACCTTTTCTGCTATAGCTTCTAAAAGTTCAATTAAATCTTTAACACTTTCCTTTGGAAAATACTTCCTGAGTTTTGCACGGCCTGTTACTTCTGTAATTTCAAGCAACAATTGTTGTGGTAATAATTGTAATGCTTCCGTCAGAAATGTATCGTTTGATTTTTGACAAACTTTTACCAATCAGAAAACTAATCCAGACAT
>JAHYJP010000040.1 GCA_019429055.1 Bacteroidales bacterium | reverse complement strand
CATTTATAACCTTCAACTGGCCGTGAATCATCCTGAGATGGGCAAGATTAAGATAAATACTATCAAGCCTGATGTTTCAGATGGCTGGAATGGAATATACTTCAGAGGAATACCCATCCGGCTTACAGCGCTTCCTGAGCCCGGTTACCGATTCTCGCACTGGAGCGGTACCCAGAACAGCAATAATGAAAACTGGACAGTCACATTTAGCGGAGATGCAAGCCTTACAGCCCATTTTGAGCCCAGTCCTGATTTTCCCGGTGACGAACTCAATCCGCCTGCATACAGACTTGCCAGGGGTCCCTATGTTTTTTCATGGTGGGATGAGAATAATCCGGAAGGTAGTTTTCCTACAAATATGCTTTTTCTTCAAGGTTCGGTAAGTGACCCACAGCTTCATGATGAAATGACTCACAGGTATCATATTCCTGAAGATGATTATCATGCAGATGATCAGGCATTGATAGGCTTTCCCTACAAGCTAACAGGACGCACACGAATAAACGGGCTGGGAGAAGATGGTATTTCCTTTATCAATACGGGCCGTGACAGAGACCTTGGAGCTGCCGTGCTTGCACTGGATACCAGAGGAATTGAAGGCATTACCGTATCATGGACAGGAGGAACGATCATTCCCAATGCAAGGGTTTATGCCATAAGGCTGCAATATAAGATCGGGCCTGATGGTGTGTTTGCTGATCTGTTTGATGAAAATGGAAATGTGGTTGAGTATTTGCGTTCGGATATGGCTGGGCACGAGTTTCGTTTTGGCCCTGTAGAATTACCATCAGATGCTGATAACCAGGAATATGTACAGCTTCGGTGGAAGTATTTTTTTACCGGGACTCAACTGGATGTGGGCCATGGCAGGCGCGATATGTTGCGGCTTGACAATATTGAAATAACAAGCACCAGTTTAAGTACCGGCCACATGCATATACCATCAAATATTCCTGAACTGTTTCAAAATTATCCCAACCCGGCGTCAGGCAATACCTTTATTTCCTTTGCGCTTCCTGAACCCATGGAAGTAAATATCAGCATTTACGATATAATGGGAAAAAAGAAAGATACTATTGCTGATCGTTTTTTCCCTGCCGGAAGTCATACCGTTCCTGTTCACATTGGGGATTACTCATCCGGAATTTATTTCTACAGATTTTCAGCAGGCAATCACCAGTTTGTAAAAAAAATGATAGTGCAGTAAAAAAGGGAGCTCAGAGGCTCCCCTATAAATGTTGAATCAAAGAATAATATTATTCCCAGGTGATTTTGTAAGTACCCAGGTTTTTTTCTTCGAATGATCTTATGAATTCGGCGCGTGAAGCACACTCTGTTTTGGCCTTACGGATGAAAATCTCAGCTGATTTACGGTATTCAACATCGCGATGGGTATCCTGCAGAAGCAAATACCCCATAATGATATAACCGGCCATTTCTACCAAACGACGAGCATGAAAATCAAGCAGTTCATTGTTTTTGGCTTCCAGTACAGATTTACTTAATTTCTCAAAATCATCAGTAAGATCAATGAGTGTATTTCTCAGATATTCAAACTCAGGCTTCACATGATGCTCCTGGTATTCGCGGATCAGTTTCAGATAAGCTCCGTTACCCACCGCCCGGATAGCAGCAACAACCTGCAGCTGTGATGTTCCTTCGTAAATATTGGTAATACGGGCATCCCTGAAAAGCCTTTCGACCGGGAAATCCTTCATATAACCGGTACCACCATGCACCTGTAAAGCTTCTGATGCTATTTCATTACAATACTCGCTTGCAAAAAGCTTGAGAAGCGGCGTAAGCGCATCTGCTACACGGGTATGATGCTTGGCATCATTTCTCTCCTCGGGTTCAAGTTTCCGTTCTTCCTGGATAAAGGAGTAAGACTTGTAAATATCAACATACCGGGCAGTTTCATAAAGGAGTGATCGGCTGGCATCGATCTTGGCGCGCATTACCGAGAGCATTTCATAAACCGCAGGATAGTTAATAATAGGTTTTCCAAACTGCTCGCGCTCGTAAGCATATTTCAGCGCTTCACGATATGCAGCCTCGGCAATGCCAACAGATTGAGCTCCTACACCCAGGCGGGCAGAGTTCATCAGCGACATTACATACTTAATCAGCCCCATGCGGCGTTCGCCTACCAGTTTAGCAGGCGCATCCTTAAATACAAGTTCGCAGGTAGGAGAACCTTTGATACCCAGTTTATTTTCAATTCGCCTTACGGTGAGAGCTTTATCTTTTCTGTCATAAACAAAGAGTGATAATCCACGTCCGTCGGTCGTACCGGGTTCAGTTCTTGCCAAAACAAGGCTGATATCGGCATCACCATTGGTAATGAATCTTTTTACACCGTTGAGAAACCACTGTTGTTTTTGCTCATCATAGGTTGCTTTCAATTGCACAGCCTGCAAGTCGGAACCGGCATCCGGTTCGGTAAGGTCCATGGCAGCAGTGGCTCCATTATTAAACCGGGGCAAAAACTCCTTTTTGATCTCATCACTGGCAAATTCGTGCAGGGTTTCTGCACAATCCTGCAACCCCCAGATATTGGCAAATCCGGCATCGGCACGCGATACCAGTTCAGCAGCCATAACATAAGGGACCATGGCGAAATTTAATCCGCCATATTCTCTGGGTAATGACATACCGATAAGCCCGGCTTTGGTGAGGGTATCATGGTTTTCCTGGGTTCCTCTGGCATAAATTACCTCGTTATTGATAAGCTGAGGACCTTCATGATCAACAGACTCAGCATTGGGAGCTATAGTTTCGCCACATATCTCACCCACTATTTCAAGAACTTTGTCGTAGGAATCCAGTGCATCTTCAAAATCCTGAAATGCGTAATCGTACTTGTCCTTTTCGGCAAAATCATTTTCCTTTAACCTGATGATCTTCTCCATCAGGGGGTGCTTAAGGTGAAACTTCAGACTGGGGTTATCTTTATAAAAATTTTCCATTGTTCTTTTTTTTAAATCATTGAATCCCTTTTTACAGGCTATATATTATTTGGTGTTTTTCTTGTAGAATTTGATCATTTTCGGGATCACATCTTCCACATTACCTGTAATTACATAATCTGCTATCTGATTGATAGGAGCTTTGGGATCGTTATTTATAGAAATAATTTTAGCTGATTCATTCATACCTGCAGTATGCTGAACAGCGCCAGAGATACCACAGGCTATGTAAAGCTTGGGACGCACGGTAACACCTGTTTGTCCAACCTGGCGTGCATGATCAACAAATCCGGCATCCACAGCAGCGCGCGATGCACCTACTTCACCACCCAACAGATCAGCCAGTTCATACAGCAGTTCAAAGTTTTCTTTGGAACCCACACCATAACCACCGGAAATGATGATCTGGGAGTTTTTGATATTGATTTTCTGCTTTTCAATGTGGCGTTCAATAATTTCAATCGCCATATGACTGTCATTGAGAATGGTATCAACATTGATGTGCTTGATCTCACCCTGATGGGTTGAGTTGAAAACTTCCTTCTTCATTACCCCTTCCCTTACGGTAGCCATTTGCGGGCGTGTATCGGGATTGATAATGGTGGCAATGATATTTCCACCAAATGCAGGCCTGATCTGGTAAAGAAGATTTTTATACTCCTTTCCGGTTTTGTTTTCGGTATGATCGCCAAAAACAAGGCTGGTACAGTCGGCTGTTAAACCGCATTTCAGTTTGGACGCTACCCGGGGAGCAAGGTCTCTTCCCACGGAAGTGGCACCAAAAAGTGCAATTTCGGGTTGCTCCTGGTCGAAAAGATTAACTATGATCTCGGCATGAGGCAATGTAACATAGGGATACAACCTTGAATTGTCGGCAATATGAATTACATCTGCACCAAAGGGGAAAACCTGTTTCTCAATTCCACTAAGATTATGGCCAATAACAACAGCTTCCAGCTTTCGGTCAATTTCATTGGCGAGTTTGCGGCCTTTGGTAAGAAGTTCAAGACTAACCTCTGCCACATGACCGTCTTCTATTTCGCAATAAACAAATATATTATTCACTTTTTTTTGATTTTCGTTTTTGAAATAAATGAGTTTAGCCTATCACGTGGCTGTCGATAAGTTCCTTCATCAGATAATCCATATCCTTATCATCTGGCGTAAGATGAACGGAATCCTTGCGCGCCAGTACCACGTTTTCAATCTTTTTCACCTTGGTGGGTGAACCAGAAAGTCCCAGGAACTCCACGTTGGCATCCAGATCGACAACGCTCCATTCTTCAACACGCAGATAGGGCTTATTGGTCATCATTTCGGTATAGTCCTTGGTTTCTTCAACCAGTTCGGAAACGGTACGAGCGTGCTTGAACTTCATTAAAAGTTTGGCATGACGCGGACGACAGGTGGGAGCTGAACTATGCACGGTAATCAACAAAGGTGTTTTACATTTTACAACTTCCACTCCCCTTTCCAGTCTTCTTTTAATAATGAGTTCATCCTCGTTGATCTCCAGAACTTCTTCGCAATAGGTCACCTGCGGAATGTTCAGTTTTTCGGCAACCTGTGGACCAACCTGTGCGGTGTCACCATCAATGGCCTGACGACCTGCGATAACAAGGTGCGGTTGCAATTTTTTAACTGCCAGCGAAATGGCATAGGAAGTAGCCAGAGTATCAGAACCGGCAAATTTTCTGTCTGTTATAAGATAACCGGTGTCAGCTCCTCTATACATGGCTTCCCTGATGATTTCGGCTGCCCTGGGGGGGCCCATGGTAAGGATAATGATCTCGGCACCATCAATCCTATCCTTTACCCTCAGTGCCTGCTCAAGAGCGTGCAGATCTTCGGGGTTGAAGATGGCCGGCAAAGCACCGCGATTTACAGTACCATCAGCCTTCATGGCATCTTTCCCCACATTTCGGGTGTCAGGTACTTGTTTGGCTAAAACAACTATTTTAAAACTCATGAATTAAGGGTTTTATTTAATAATAATAAATTTCGGAAAATTTTCAGAGCGCAAACCTACTACTTTTTTGTCAATCAATCTTATTCTTATCATGACAATCGCCCTGGCAAACAAAACAATCTTCAATAAGCTTATCACTGATGCCCATAGATGAATAACCACCGTCGTGAAACAGATTTTGCATGGTTACCATTTTGGTAAGGTCTGAGAAAAGAGTGATGCAATAATCCGCGCATTGTTCTGATGATGCATTACCCAATGGCGACATACAATTGGCATAGGTATAAAAAGCATTGAATCCGCCAACTCCCTGACCAGCAGTTGTAATGGTTGGAGATTGTGAAATAGTATTTACTCTTACCTTCTTACGTTTTCCATAATGATAACCAAAACTGCGGGCAATGGATTCGAGCATGGCTTTGGCCTGGGCCATATCGCTGTAGGAAGAGAAAGTACGCTGAGCTGCAATATAGCTTAATGCAACTACGCTACCCCAATCATTAATGGCATCAAGATGCAGTGCGGTTTGCAAAACTTTGTGTAATGAGATAGCACTGATATCAAGTGTTTTCATCATGTAGTTATAATCCAGTTCAGTATAATGTAACCCTTTTCTTACATTGGGCGACATTCCAACAGAGTGAAGAATAAAATCAATCTTTCCACCCAGAATTTTCATGCTTTCCTGGAAAAGGTTTTCAAGATCATCAACCTGCGTAACATCGGCAGAAATTACTTCGCTGCCGGTTTTTTCGGCAAGCCGGAAAATATCTCCCTTACGCAGTGCCACAGGGGCATTGGTAAGAATAAACTTTGCGCCTTCTTCATTGGCACGCTCCGCTACTTTCCAGGCAATGGAGTTTTCATCCAGTGCGCCGAAAATAATTCCTCTTTTTCCTTTCAATAGATTATGTGTCATGGTATTTAATTTTTGTGAATACTCTGTTTTTGAATTAATTCTTCAGCGGTTTGTAAAACCGACTCGCTGGGGTTTTCGCCCCCAAGCATTTTCGCTATTTCGAAAACCCTGTTCTTATCGTCAATCTTTTTAACAAGGGTTTTTGTGTAGTTGTCTTTGGTTTCCTTATAAACAATAAAATGCCGGCTTCCACGGGCGGCTACCTGTGGAAGATGGGTAATGGAAATAACCTGCATATTTCTGGATATTTTTCCCAGGATGGCTCCCATCCTAAACCCAATTTCACCTGAAACGCCGGTATCAATTTCATCAAAAATGATAGTTGGAAGCAGGTTTCGGAGTGAAACTACCGATTTCATGGCCAGCATTAACCTGGAAAGTTCACCCCCTGATGCAATCTTTGTTAGTTCCTGCGGCTCAGTACCGAGGTTGGCAGAAAAAAGAAAGTTAAAATCGTCGTTTCCGTTTATGTGTAACTGGTGAGATTGTGATTGCCGGACCCTGAACCTGCCATTGGGCATTCCCAGTTCTTTCAGGATACTGCTGATCTGTTCTTCGAGCGCGGGAATGGCATTTTTTCGTTCGCTGCTGATCTTTGATGCTATTTCAGTTAGTTTCTTTTCGAAAAGATCACATTCTGATTGCAAAACCTGAATTTCATTTTCCAGCGATTCAAAACCGTCAATTTTTTCCCTGAATTCATCCCTGAGACTGATCAGTTCTTCCATATCACTGACTGCATGCTTATGCAACAGTTTCTGAAGCAGATCGTACCGCTGCTGCAACTCCTGTGCCCTTGCAGGATCGGCACTAACATCTTCTTTGCCGGCAACGATCTCACGCCCCAGGTCTTTAATCTCAATTTCCGAAGAAAGCAATCGCTTATATAGCTCAGCATACTGCGGACTGAATTTTTCGAGAGAACGAAACAGTGCAATTACTTCCGATAGTAATGAAAGCACGTTTTCCTGGTTATTCTGCAACAGGAAATCAGCTTTTTCAAGATTCATTTTGATTTCAGATGCATGATTCAGAATTTCCAGTTCCGATTCAATTTCGGCAAATTCATCGGCACTCAGCTGAGCCTTAAAAAGCTCGTCGTACTGAAAATTCAGATAATCCAGTTCTGACCGGGTTTGTTTTTCACTTTCCCGGAGTCCGCTAAGCTTTTTTCTTAGTTGGGAAAGCTTTTCAAATTCTTTTCTGTATTCAGCAACTTGTTGTGAAATACCTGCAAAAGCATCAATGATATTGTACCGGAAAACTGAAGTTCCTACCAGTAGATTCTGGTGCTGCGAATGGATATCTATCAACCTTTCTGCAATATCTTTCATTACATTCAGATTGACGGGAGTATCATTGATAAATGCTCTTGATTTTCCCTGGGGATTGATTTCCCTGCGAAAGATAGCGATGCTGTCATAATCCAGTTCGTTTTCAGCAAAAAGCTTTTCAATACCCAGATTTTCGATGGAGAATGTACCTTCTATGATACATTTTCTCTTCTGATCATAAAGCACTTTGGTATCGGCCCTTTGTCCCAATATCAAACCCAGTGCACCGAGGAGGATGGATTTTCCTGCACCCGTTTCACCGGTAATGATAGTCAACCCGTCATCGAAGCTGATGTCCAGTTTTTCAATCAGGGCATAGTTTTCAATCAGAAGACTTTTTAACATTTGAACCAGGGCTAAATTTTAGCGAAGCCACAAAGTTAACAAACTTTGCAATACATTGAGTTGCAAAATGCGTTTACTGCGTGATCAATTAAAACAATTGTTTGTACTGCAATTAATTGCGGGGCTGGGTAATCCTGCGGTATCTTGCACTGTTGGCAGGATCTATTTCTGTAAGGATCTGCACAACCTGGTTCTTCTCCATAGCGGGAGCTTCGGTAAAGAGGTTAACAAGCTCATCTCCTTTGGTGGTCATGATGATCGACATCAGGTAGCTTCCGGGGCGCTGGCGGTGCACGCGCTGAAACATCTCAATGGCATTTACCACTTCTGATCTTGCCATATCCATATTATCAGTCATCCTGTCAAACCCCAGCCTATGATAAGTATATAACGCCTGCCTGATATTGGAATACTGCGAATTGAAAATGTTCTCCATTAACCAGTAACGGTTTCTCTGCCCCTCAAAGGATTTCCATCCGCGTTCGGGAGCATTTTGTGCCAGGTTAACAATGTTCTGGGCCTTTTCGAAATACGGTGTGCCTCCCATGGGTGAAAACGTATCGAAATCAAAACCAATAATGAGATTCGCATAAAATGCCAGCACTGAGGTAAGGTTACTGGTGAAGGTATTATCAGCATATTCAAGGGTCTGATTCTCAACATAACGAAAAGACAAATCACGGTCGTTATGGTTGATAATGGGCGAGCTGTAGGATGTTTGGAATATGGGTCGGCGCGATTGCACCTGTATCGTGCCCCGGTATTCATCACTCCCTACTTTCTCGTTGATGGTGATCAAAATACTGGCTTCAATCCTTTCTTCGGGCTTATACTGGTATTCTGTCCAGTTGCGCTGATTCATAAACTCGTAAATGGACGATTGAAGTGTTTGCAGTATCTGGCGATCTGTTTCCGACATACCGGGAGATGATATCTGTACCATGCACTGAAGCTCCTGTGCTTTTATGCCTGTAATTGATAAAATCAGAATTGTGAAAATGAAGAATACTTTACGCATATGAGTTACCGAAAGAAATGGAAATCAAAATTATCAAAATTGCTGCAAACCGAATTTACCCGGTTTTCGACTATTCTTTGAGGCAGCTTGCAAGTTTATCTGCGATATCAACTGCAACAAGCTTTTTGCTCTTTAAGTCAAACCCCGAAACCTGGTTTTTATTGTCTAAAATACTTATTTTATTGGTATCGGTACCAAAGCCTGCACCTTCATCCTGCAAAGAATTTATTACAATAAAATCAAGGTTCTTATTTTGCAGCTTTTTGCGGGCATTCTCGAGCTCATTATCCGTTTCAAGCGCAAAACCTGCCAGAATCTGTTTTTCTTTTTTTATTTTGCCCAGGCTTGCCAGAATATCAGGATTAGGGGTCAGCTCCAGCATTAAGGGCTGATCATCCCGCTTTATTTTTTTATCGTGCTTTTCTGCCGGTTTATAATCGGCAACGGCAGCAGTTAAAATGGCTGCATCCATTTCCGGGAAGATTTCCAGGCAAACCTTAAGCATTTCATCAGCGCCGGTAACATTAATGCGTTGAATGGAAGAATTTTTCAGTTCAAGATTTACCGGACCTGAAACAAGCTGCACCTGTGCACCCCTTTGGGCAAGTTCTTCAGCAATGGCATATCCCATTTTTCCGGTGGAATGATTGCCGATATACCTCACAGGATCAATATTTTCGTGAGTCGGGCCTGCAGTTATCAGAATTCTTTTTCCTTCCAGATCTTTTTTACCGGAAAAATACTTCTCAACAACCGCAAATATTTCTTCCGGTTCTTCCATACGGCCTTTGCCTTCATAGCCGCAGGCAAGGTAACCACTGGCAGGTTCAATGATCTCTGCATGGTTTTGTTTCAGGTAAGACAGATTCCTTTGAAAGGCAAAATTGTCATACATCTTGCAATTCATGGCAGGTGCCATAAATACCTTTTTATCAAAAGCAATAAGTGAGGTAGACAAGGCATCATCAGCAATGCCGTTGGCGTATTTTCCAATGATATTGGCCGTTGCAGGTGCCACTAAAAACACATCGCCCCAATCGGTAAGACTGATATGTTCGGTGGTGTAATCGTTATCTTCACCAAAAACCTTGTCGTAAAGTTTGTTTTGAGATAGTGATTCAATGGTAACCCTTGTAACAAACCACATGGCACTTTCAGTAGCCACCACACGCACCTCTGCCCCTGCTTTTCTGAAAAGCCGGATCAGATACATACTCTTATATGCAGCTATGCCTCCACTAATTCCAAGAAGTATTTTTTTCCCTTTGAGCATGACAGGGGGTGTAATGACTGACGTTAGTCTTTCTCCGGTACGCGATAGTAGATCTTTTCGTCAAGATATTCACTGATGGCGATAAGGCTGGGTTTTGGAAGTTGCTCATAGTAGCGAGCTATTTCTATTTGCTCACGGTTTTCAAAAACCTCCTCAAGATTATCGGTAGAAGTTGCAAACTCAGAAAGTTTGTTATTGAGCTCTTCTTTCATCTCTGCTCCGATCTGATTAGCTCTCTTGGCAATGATAACAACAGACTGATAAATATTTTCGGTTTTCGTGTCGAACCTTCGCAGGTCGCGTGTAGCGGTATTGGTTTCTGTTTTTAATTTTTTGTAATCCATGGTTTACAATGATATTAAAAAATGATTTGTTTACTTTTCAGGAATTAATTATTGTTTTGAGCTGCAGCAATCTCTTCAAGTCTGCTGATCTGCTCTGTTGCAGTTATTAACATACGGTCGGCCTGCGCAAGAAACCCGGTATCCGGGAAACGGTTCACCAGACGACGATGCGAGTCCACAACATTCTGGTATCTTTCCAGCTGGCGGGCTTCAATACTGTTTTCTGCATAAAGAAAATGGGAGCGAAGAATATAAAACATGGCTTCTTCCCTGAATTGAGTGTCCGGATAATCTCTGATCACATTTTGGAACGACCTTACTGCAGCCATGTAGTCGCGAATGTTAAAATACATCATAGCAGATCCAAATGCTTTAACTTCAAGCTTTTCGCGAAGTTCGTCAATAAGCATGTTGGCTTCTTCAACACGGTTGCTGTTCGGATATCTGTTGGCAAAACTCTGCAATTCGCGAATGGCTTCAAGGGTGGCTGTCTGATCAAGGCTTGAACGCGGCGAGAGCAGGTACTTACAATAAGCACTCATAAAAAGAAACTCCTCGGCATGTTCGCTTCTGGGAAAACCCTGAGTAAAAGTTTTGAAGTAATGCGCTGCAAGCACATAATCACCCTGGTTGTAATGGGCCATTGCATAATAATAATTCAATGTCTCGGCTTCAGCCGTTCCCCTGAATGCAGGAATTACATCGGTTAAAAGTCCCAGTGCACGGTGATAATCTTCGTTGTCATAATACTCAATGGCTTTCTCTTTTTTGAGCATTACATCATCACTCTTGAGCAGTTTCTGATATTTACTGCATGAAGTGAAAAGTAATAAAGTTGCCGAAAAGATGAGAATCCCTTTTGAAATGTGTCTGTTTAGCATGAATTCGCGCTTAATTTGTTTTTGTAACTGCTTTCCAAAACAATTTGCAAAGGTAATCAATTCTTTGATTTCTTGCGCAATCAAAACGACAAAGTAACAGCTTAATTATGTTATGAGTTTAGATTTTAGGAAATAATAACAGAGGCATACGGCTTAATAACTTTTCAGATGAAAAACAGTTATTCCATAATCGTCAATATAACCACGGTCGTTCTCCGGGTTCCAGATGTAAATCTTTAGGTTTGATGCGGGTTTTACAGTTTCAGCATTCAGGATGATATCATGCTGAACAGAATTCCATCTTCGCAAAGTTCTTATCTGCGAACTGATTTCTTTGGCTTCCCACATGTAATTGCCTTCATCATTTTCCAGAGAAAATATTAGACGCGATGATGGAAAATCATAAAAATATCCCTGGAAATCAGCTTGTACAAAAAGGGTTCCCGATCTTTCGGGCCATAAAGAGTCTAATTCAATGGAAAAAGTTGGTGAAAACTCCCATAGCTGTGATGAAGTTTGACCTGAGTAATATTTCTCTCCGGAAATGGCATCTGGATTAGAACTCCAGTATTCATAATCCTTTTCAAAATCATTTCTGGTTTCCAGAAGCAAAATTCCATCATTTTCAGGCAGGATCAGTTTGGAGATTTCATAAATAAAAATGCCTTGCTCAGGTTTCTCAAAAACAAGCTCATGGGTATCATTAATATTTCTTGCAAAATAAGGGAGTTGATGAAAACTGTTTGAATAATGTTGCGTGTGCCAGTTCAGAAAAAGATATTTTTTAAATCCTTCATCAAAATTATCGGTGGTTATATCCGTGTAATCCACAAATATACTATTGGCATAATCATCAAATCCGGAATAATACCGTCCCATTCTTTTTTGCATGGGATCGGTAAATATGTAACACTTTTCTCCGGATTGGATGAAATAATCAAAAACGATCTTTTTTTGTAAACGGTAATTTACCACCGTATTGGAATACCTGACAAACAACAAGGGTTTAACAGATAATATCATTACAAATAAAATTACAAAAAATACCCGGAAACTTTGTTGGGTTCCGACAAATGTGTAAAAGAAAAACAGCAGTATTAACGGAAGGTACAGAAAATAAAAATCCGGTCTGCTGATAAGGAAGGAAATTACTGAAATGATGGCAAGCAAAATCAGTAAAGGATACTTGTATCTTTTTTCGTAAATAAAATCTTTCAAAACAAAAGAAGCAGCTATGGCTGCAATGGGAATGATAAACAGGGAATGTCGCGGATCGGTTGGCACCGGGTGATAGGAAAAGGGCGAAATGGTCATGAAATTAACTGAAAGCAGTAAAACCAGCGAAGAAACCGTCCAGAGCGAGAACGAAGTGTTGATCCGGAAAAATTCTTTAAAATCTTTCGTGAGAAAGACCGGCAATATCATAATATACAACACTATGATGCCTTCGCTGATAAACCTGGCGAACAGATCATAGAATACCCTTTTAAATAAAATCTTTATGGGCTGACTATCATAACTATATGCATAAGTTTGTACCAGATTAACCTGCGCCAGGACTTCAAATCTTCGCAATGGATTGCCTGTAATGATCCATAGTATAACCAGGTAAACAACCAGAATACCTGCTCCGAAAATGAAAGAACAGATCCAGAATTTCAATTCCCGTTTCTGGTGCAGGTCAATGATAAAAAGTATCAGTGGCAAGGGCAAAAACAATGTGGCCGTTTCCTTGGAAAGAAAGGCAAGAAAAAGTGATAAGGGAAATAAAAAAGCATATTTCAGCACTTTGCCCTTACTTCCAAACCTGTACCTGTCGATGCAATAAACAGCCAGCAGCAGAAAAAAAGCCACGTAAATATCCGACATTAGTTTATCGGAATAGAATAAGAAAATGTGGATAAAAATTGTGGCTGATAATCCTGCTATGGTTTGCAGGGAACCATGTTTTTTCAGGACTTCAAAAACAACAAAAAGAATGGCAATGGTAATGACTATGGATGGCAGTGCCGATGCAAAGTCATTGATGCCAAAGAAAAAGTAGGATAACGCAGTTAAAAAAACGATGGTTGAGCGGTAACTGAATGAGTGATCGTAATCAAACTGCCCGTTGAGCAGATTGGCGGCAATTTCAGCATATTGCATATCGTCATATCCGTAATGCCCGAAATACGCGAAAAAATGATGCAACACGACAATAAGCGCAAAAACCAGGAAAATGTACAAAGGGGCCTGCCGGTTATCCTGAAAATTTATCATGTTTTCGCTCTGTTGATTCTCAGCAGAAATTGTTCAATATAATTTTTTAAGACTACAGTAATAACATTCATCACCAGTCAACATTCCCCGTTAGTTTTATATCTCTGGAAGAGTTGCCTACCTGTATTTCGTAGCTGCCGGATTCCAGCAACCATTTAAGTTCATCGGGGTGATAAAATTTAAAAGCAGACTCATCAAGTTCAATATTTAACCTTGCAGAAGCTCCCGGATCAAGGTACACTTTTTCAAAGCCTTTTAATTCGCGGACGGGTCTGTCAACAGAAGGTTGTTTCGGATGAACATAAACCTGAACCACTTCAGCCCCTTCTCTGTCGCCGGTATTGGTAACAGTACATTCCACAACCACTTTATTATCCTTTTTTGTCAGTTTCAGATCTGAAAATGCAAAGGTGGTATAAGAAAGCCCAAAGCCAAAGGGAAATACTACTTCCTTGTTACGGGTATCGAAATAGCGGTAGCCCACGTAAATATCTTCGGTATATTTAACCGTTTTATAACCCGGAAATTCGCCAACGGAGTGCGAGGGATACTCCTCATGTGAATTAGCAAAGGTCATGGGTAGTTTTCCTGATGGGTTGACTTCTCCGAAAAGTATCTCTGCTATGGCTTGGCCTCCTTCCATACCGGGATACCAGGCATGAAGGTATGCTCGTGAATCGGGCAACCAGTTGCTCATTTCCACATTGCTGCCACCCATCAATACGATGGCTGTGCGGTCATTGACACTATTGATTTGCCTGATAAGTTCTTCCTGACCGAAGATCAGCTTCAGATTCAGCTTATCACGGGCTTCGGCGTCGTAAGTACCTTCGCCCCAGGGCATTCCATCATGGCCGTGAATCCATCCACCCACAAAAATAACGGCATCAGCCTTTGAAGCAAGATCAACAGCCTCCTGCATAAGTTTCTTATTGGCCGTCCGGGCCAGCTCAACATCACGTCTGTTTTCTCTGGACTGAGAAGCTGCATCTCCCGTAATATCGGCGAAAAGGCTTTCATCATAATAGGGTTCGTACCCTTCGGCATATATTATTTCAACATCATCGCCAACAAGATTTTGGATTCCTTCAAGAGGTGTTATTTCGTAAAGGGATCTTACCTGTGAACTGCCACCCCTTTCGGCAAAATGCCTGGTGGCGTTGTGCCCGATTACGGCAATGGTTTTGATCTCTGATTTATCAAATGGCAGCAGGTCGTCGTTTTTGAGCAATACTATACCTTCTCGAGCTACTTCCAGTGCAATTTGCTGGTGTTCGGGCACATTTCTTTTGCCCGGACCATGGTCGGTCATGGCTGTGGTTCTATGCATCAGGCGTAATATGCGTCTTACTTTTTCATCCACGAAGCTTTCATCAATCTCACCATTCTCTATCATTTCTTTGGCAGGCCTTGCCAGGTAGAATTCATCATATTCAGGATTATTAAAATCTCTGAGCAATTCAGTACCCATTTCTATATCAGTACCATAAAGCAGGGCTTCCCGGGTATTTTTCACTGATGCCCAGTCGCTTACCACCACCCCATCGAAACCCCATTCGCCTTTCAAAACAACATTGTTAAGGTATTCGTGGTGCGTGGTATACTGCCCGTTGATTTTGTTGTATGCTCCCATAATGCTCCATGCACCGCCATCCTGCACTACAGCCCTGAAAGCGGGGAAATAAATTTCGTGCAGTGCACGTTTGCTTACTATTACATCTATATTATGCCTGTCGGTTTCCTGGTTGTTGGCGGCATAATGTTTGGGACAAGCCGCCACACCCTGATCCTGCAAACCTTTTACATACCCCGCGGCCATAATCCCTGTGAGGTAGGGATCTTCACTGAGATACTCAAAATTTCGCCCGTTCAAAGGGCTGCGAATAATGTTGATTCCGGGTCCCAGCAATACATTTTTATTTCTCTCTTTGGCCTCATTGCCCAATACTTCGCCATATATGTATCCCATATCTTTGTTCCATGTTGAGGCCAGGCAAATCCCAACAGGAAGATAGGTGGCTTTATCGTCGGCATCTTCCAGGGCATACCATCCGCGGCCGTGTTCATGACGCACACCATGCGGGCCGTCAGAAAAAACAAGTTCAGGAATGCCCAACCTGGGTACTCCTCCGGATGTAAAGGATGAACTGGCATGGATAAGGTTTAATTTTTCATCAAGTGTCATAAGGTTCATTAAAGAGTCAAGTTTTTCTTCGGATACTTCTGCCGGAGTTTTACCCCCATTAGCTTGTTCACGGCCCGATTGGCATGAAATGAATAAAACGTTGAATGCAAAAACGGCTAAAAGAAATAATCTGTACTGCATAATAGTTCATTTTTGGTGGTTTATATTAAATTCTTAGTAATAATTCGTTTTTAACAGAACTGTAACTCATAAAGCGAATGAAACACCTAATTAAAAAAAGTATCAAATATAAGCATTTTATAAAGATGCTGCATGTGGGGAGTCTGCCCAAAACGCCATCATTGAAAATCAGCCGGTTGTTTATATTTTCTAAAACACATCAATGCAATGAACTGATCTGTACGGAATCTGCAGTTTTTGAATTTACCTTACCTAATTAAGCCACCCGTATTTTATATTTCAGGAACAAGCTATGTCTGTTTTCCGGTATAGATCATGTGTTCCTGTTTTTTAAGTAACCACTAAGCCATCTGATTACATCTTTTGTTTCCTTTAACCTGTTAACAATAACCCAGTCGTGAAACATACCCTTGTACTCAAAATAGTTAAAGTCAATCTGCTGTTCTTCAAGCATTTGCCTGAGCTTGCGGGCATCGGCAATAAAAATCTCATTTGTTCCGATAAAAATTGATATTTTCCCCAATCCGGAAAAATCACCAAATATTGGGCTTACTCGATAATCCCTGACATCCCAATCACCCGCATATTTTTCTCCTGCTATTTTCAACCCGTTTACACTTAATATCTTATCAAGCTTATTAACCCTTGCTATATCCGGATTGCTCATGGATACATCCAGCCATGGAGAAAAGAGAATAATTTCTTCGGGCTGCTTAATGCCTTCTCTTTTGATTTTCTGTGCAAAACCCAACGCCAGTCCTCCGCCCGATGAATCGCCCATAAAAATGATTTTTCCGAAAGGGTGATCAGATATCATTTTTGTATAAAGCGCAACCATAAACTGATAGATATCCTTTGATGTTGCTTCAGGTGCTAAAGGGTAGTCAGGGACTACAATTTTTACATTGATGTTGGAAAGAATCTGTTCAATAAAACGCCAATGCAGACTGGTTATATTTGCATAGTATGCACCACCATGAAAAAAAAGAATGATGCTTCCGGTTTCGCTGTTTTTCGGGGATAATTTCCAAATCTTTCTGCCGCTATATTCTTCAGCTGAAACCTGATATTTTTCAATAATTGATTTGGGGATTATAGCAGGTTCTTTCCGGAATCCGTTGTTTAGAATCTTCTTTTCCATACCAGGTTTTACCCTGAACAGGCCCATTAAGAATTGAATTATCTTCGATTCCAAACCTGGCTTATCGGTAGGGCAATGATCCATCTTGCTCATGTTAGATCCCGGGTTTTCTGAATTTATTAAGATTTACTTTTCAGAACTCTGTCCGCTGCAAGTTTGCCGGTAATAATTGACATGGGAAAACCAGAGGGGCTATAGGTCCACTGCCCTGCCTGAAATACCGATGGCAAAATAGTTTTTACCGAGTCGTTAACTTTTAGCATCTGATTTACTGCCGGCACAAATGGATTGGTAAATGCCCACCCCGTAAGAGCACCATGGGTATTACCGGTAAGCCTCTCCATAGTAAGTGGTGATGATGAAAACCGGTCAACCACCTTATCTTTTATACCCGGGAAAATGGATTCATTCAGAATACCGATTGTAATTTTCTCCATGTAATCTCTTATCTCATGAGTCCATCCATAGTCATCAATCTTTTTATCCAGCTCGTAATCAAGGAAGAGACTCACCTCAAGGCCTACTTTTCCATCAGGGGCTAAATCAGGGTCGCGCAAAACCGGAATAGCCACCTCAAAAGTATTCAGCCTGAAATACTCCAGGAGATATTTCTTAACCCGGTTTTTCAACTCTGAATGATCGGGCTGAGATGCGATTGAATTAAGAAAGTCATCAATATCTTTGGTTGATACGGTTGACAATCCCCTTTTATCGGGGGTATAGAAGAAATGTCCGGTGCAAATATTTTCAAAGTATTTTTTATTCTCGTTTACTATGAGATAAACTGTAAAAACGGAATCACCCCCTTTCAAAGGTTTAAGCCCGGCTCGTTTTTTTTCAATTTTCTGAACCAAAGCTTTATCGTTCAGCTCATCCACAGGAATTATATTATAAAGTTGCTTGAGATCGCAGGCCCAGATGAGACTGGAATACCTGAATCTATTTCCGTTACTGTCAATAATATACTTTTGTTCAGGATTTAAGCCGGCTACTGATACACCCGTGTTGATGATCCCTCCCTTCTCGATGATAAAATCAGTTAACCGGTCAATGACGGTGCCGGTTCCTCCCTTCGGGTAATGGTAATCAAGGTAAAGACTGAAATAGCTCAGAGCGAAAGATGTTGGGGTATTTTTAAAGAAATGCTGAGCAATGATATCAATCAGTGCCTGGTTGTTCGTAAACCTTTTAAGGTAATCCTCCACCGGTTCATAAAGCTTATTTATTCTTCGCATGGTGAACAGGAAACGAAACAACCAGGGAAGCAGCTCCATGAAAAGATACTTTTTGTTCTTTGCAAAATCCATTAAGGCCGGGTTATCAATGCCGTAAAGGACATCCATATAACCCATAATCTTTTTGATTTCGCGAATAATAGCCGAAATATCGTTGATATTTTCCGGAAAAAAAGACTTTAAAAAAGCCTCATACTCAACAATACTTTCCTCTCCGGTTACCCTGATCACTTGATTTTCAATACCAACAGAAACCATGGATTTACTGAACTCAATATCAATTCCCAGCTGTTTCAGCATAGGAAAAACAATGCCCGAATTTTCAATGGATCGCAAACCTGTGTCGAAGAAAACATTTTTTCGTTGGAAGGTTTGAACCAATCCGCCAGTCTTAGGTTGCTTCTCAAAAAGAACAACCGAATGACCTGATTTGACGAGATAAGCAGCAGCTGTTAACCCTGCAATACCACCACCCACTATTATGGCATCGTACTTCATTTCAGGAAAAGATTATCGGTTCTTATTTTATTTTCAAAATTCTGTTTGCAGCCATCTTGCCTGTTAGTATTGACATGGGTACACCTGCCGGGCTGTATGCCCATTGGCCGGCCTGATATATTGATGGCAAAGGTGTAAATACTGAACGATCGGCAATCTGGATCTTATTTATTACCGGCATTTCTTTCTGAAACTCCCAGCCTACAATGGCCCCTCCGGAGCTTCCCGTTCTTTTTTGTATGCTTAATGGTGAAAACGAGAAACTTCCAATTACATTCTTCTTCAACATGGGGAATATCGACTCAGAAATAATCGTTATTACCCGGTATTCAATTTCAGTGATAAACTCATCGAGCCAGCCTGCTTTCTCTATCTTCCGGAATAACTCGTATTCTGCCAGAAAACTAATAATCAAACCTGTTTTGCCCGGAGGTACCAGATTTTCATCCCTTAATCCGGGAATTGAAATTTCAAAAGTGTTAAGGGATAAAAATCCATCGAGCCAGTTATATACCTGTTCTTTGCTGGTATTGGCAAAATTGTGCAACAAATCATACAGCTCCTTTCTATGCTTTTCGCCCAGTCCCTGTTTCGACGGAGTATAGAAAAAATGAGCCCGGGAAATCTTTCCAAAGCTTTCCAACGGTTCATCAACCTGAAGAAACAGTGTAAAAACTGATTCGCCTCCCTTATTGTCGCGCATTTTTGCCTTGGCATCTTCAAACCTGATCCTGGTTTCTGCAGGCAGGTTTTCTGTTTCGGAAATGTTATATAGCGTTTTAAGATCAGCTGCCCAAATAAGGTTCACATATCTGTAGCTGTTGCCCTTTTCGTCTTCCACTATCTTTTCATCGGGAATTACCCGGTTTACGATTGTACCTGACTTAATTTCGCCACCCAAAGCAACAATCTTTTCATGCAATGCGTCAGCAAGTTTGCCAACGCCGCCTTTGGGATAAAAATAATCGAGGTAAAGCGAGAAATAGCTTAAGGCGAAAAATGTTGGAGTATTTTTGAAAAAATGCTGGGCTATAATATCTCTGAGTGATGGGTTGGTTACCACAGAATTCAGATAATCATCCACCGGAATCTGCATTCGGTTTATTTTACCGATAGTAAGAAGGAAGCGGGGGAACCATGGCAAGAGTTTTCTAAAGATAAAGGATGTGTCACGTTTTAAATCCTTGAAAAGAGGATTCTCTATACCATAAAGCACATCCATATACTTCATTATTTTTCGGATGGTTTTTATTACCTCATTAATTTCATCTCCATTATCGGGGTAAAGTTTTTTCAGTAAATGTTTATACTCATAAAGGCTTTCAAGGTTTTCAATATGCAGCACTTCATTTTCAACACCCAGCGAAACGGGACTTTTTACCACTTCAAGCTCGATGCTTAAATCCTTTAGCATTGGCAGGATAATACCGGCGTCTTCCAGGGCACGCACCCCGGCATCGAAATGAAAACCATTGCGGGAGAAGGAGTTAACCAAACCACCCAATTCCCGGTTCTTTTCTATGAGAAGTACTTTTTGCCCCGCGCGGGCCAGGTAAACTGTAGCGGTTAATCCGGCAATTCCTCCGCCAACAACTACAGTATCGTAAGAGTTTTGATTCATAGTCGTTAATGTGAAAAAAAATAAAGCAATCTGCGTTTAGTGACTTCTTTCTGTTATGCTGGTCATTTTCAATGTTTCATTCCAAAGTTCCCGTGCAACCTCTTTATCCAGAGCAGGTGGTGCCGGCTCCTCTTGGGTGGTCAGGTTAAAAAATTTTCCACTTACACCATCAAGCTCTCCTGAAACGCCAAGGTAATAAAGCGCTTCTGCGGATATTTCAGGAGATTTTAGGGTTTTATCAAAGAAATTCCTTTTGAACCACCTGTATACCGGCCCGTTTTCCTGGCCTGTATCTGTTTTTACCGCTCCCGGGTGCATGGTATTTATGGTAACTCCTGTATTCCTGAAATGATCATCGAAAACCAACATCGATAACAACTGAGCCGTTTTAGCCGATCCGTAACTTTTTAAACCTGAATATCTTCTCTTTTGCCAGTTCAGATCGTCGAGTCTGAGCCCCCATGCCGCAAACCGGTGACCTTCGGAGCCCACCATAATAATCCGGGATTTTTCCTGTGCTTTTAACTTTTCCATCAGGATGTAATTCATTATGAAAGATGAAAGGTAGTGAACCACAAAAACCTTTTCAAATCCATCGGGTGTTAGCTCGCGTTTTGTCAGGTAAACACCTGCGTTGTGAATAAGCACATCGATGGGGGTCTGCAGTTCAGCCATCTCATTGGAAACACGAAATATTTCTTTTATAACACTCAGGTCGGCAATTTTATAATCGCATTTTACCCCAAACTCTTTCTCTATTTCCTGGCAAAGGGTTTCGGATTTTTTGGGATTGCGATTAATGCATAAAAGGTTTGCCCCCCGGGCAGCGTATTTTCGCGCAGTAACGTATCCAATACCTGAAGTGGCACCGGTTATAGCTACAAGTTTGTCTTTGAAATCGTCGGGGCAGATTTTCGGGTCTTTGCGATTATTTCTGATCATCGCAAATATATTTGACCACTTGTACTCCTTAATATATTGTGCTGTCTTTTTTCTCATAAGAAGCCATTAACCAAATTTCTTAATCAAAAACCTGCGGTACATTTTACCAAAACGAGGAATATTATTAAAGATATCGCCCCACAAATCATAGTAATCGCGCTGTTCCTTAATTAAACCTTCCTCGCTGAGCACCAGTTTAGTAGCTCCATACATGGGTGTATTGGGGTATTTCTTGAACATCATGGTCATTACCCAGTCAAACATGATCACATTTTCGTTTTGGGCTATGGCCAGAATTTCCATATGCAGCTGCTTTGTGCGTTTGGTAAGGCGGTTGCACATGGCAATAAAATTGTCGATTCCCTCGATCCGCTGTATGGTATCCTGAAAAACAATATCCTTGTGATAATACTTGAATATGTGCGACCAGTCAGGTTTTCCTTCCCGGTTATAGGTTTGAGACCATAGTTCCCTGATTGTATCCATGTTTAAAGGAACAACTTGCTGAACTTCACTCAGGGGGTGTTCATCCGAAGAATTCATATTTTTTTATATTTTGGGTTTATATCTTATCCATATTGATACTTCTTACTCAAACGCACAACCAATTTTTACTGACTTCAACAAGAAATATCTTAATTTGTTATCATACCGGTTTTGTTTATAGCACTCCCTTCATAGTTTTCTCTTAACTAAATATTTGAAGTCAAGAGCCTTCAGCTTAAAACCAATCAGGGATTCTCAAATTATTTCCAAATATAAATGTATCAAACGAATATTCTATGTTTTTTATGCAAATATGTTTATTAGGAGATAAAACCTGCTTTAAGTTTAAGCAGATTAACCTAAAGGAAAATTCCATAATCAAGACAAAATATTAGCAAAAATCACAAAATGGTCGTAAAGTGTGTAAAACGGTTTTCGAATTTATTTCAGTTTCACCCTTAATAACAGGTCGGTGGTTGTGGTGTACAAATACTTCTGATCGGTATCGAAAGCACAATTGGCGGTTGATTTTCCGGTTTTAATGGCTGCCAGGTGTTTTCCATCCGGACTGATAATATGAACGCCGCCGGGCCCTGTGGCAAATATGTTACCGCTTTTATGAACTTTTAATCCGTCGGGCAGTCCACCGGCATTTTCTGCAAGCGGTTTAAAATCAAATAATACTCTTCCGTTTCCAAGTGATCCGTCTAACGCGACGTCATAGCCATATAAAACCGGGTTTTCCGGATCAGATTGATTGATGTACAAGATTTGCTGATCCAGGGATAATGCTATACCGTTGGGCCATGTAAGACTGTCAATAAGTAACGAAACTTCTTTATCGGAACTGATTTTAAACACCCCGTTTATTCCCATTTCTCCTGTTTGGTTTTCGGGTCGTCCATAAGGCGGATCTGTAAAATAAATGTTACCCGCATAGTCCATTACAAGGTCGTTGGGACTGTTAAATTGCTTTCCTTCATAAGTGTCAGCAAGGGTGATAAACTGCGCCTGTGGGTTTTTCAAATCAGCATCCATCCTTGCAATACGCCTGTCGCCATGCTGGCAAAGCACAAGGTTATTTTCCAGATCCAGGATCAATCCATTGGGTCCAAAGCCGGAGTCTTTATGATCTTCTCCGGAATGACCGGCAGATTCCAGATAAATAACCAGGCTATCCTTTTCACTCCATTTGTATATTTTATTGGCAGGCACATCAGATAACAATACAGCCTGCAATTCATCGACCCAGAGCGGGCCTTCGCTCCACCAGAATCCTTTTGCAAGTATTTCAAATGTGGCGTCAATGTCGATCAGGGAAAGAGCAATGGAATCGTATATCTCAATTTTTAACTGCTCAGTTATGGGATCAATATCAGTGTTATCAGAAAAGTCTGCTTTTTGTCTGTTACTGCATGAAGCCAATATCAAAAGTGAAAAAGCAATACTGAAAATCAATCGATTATGCATAATCTTAAATTATTTGGATGTGAAATGCTAAAGATAATCCGGGTTTAATCTGAATTTGGATTACCATGCGTATGCCGTTGGCGCTTCGCCGCCGGGACCGGGGAAAATCTCATCCAGTTTTTTAAGAACTTCATCATCCAGTTGAATGCTTGCAGCCCGCACTGCACTTTCGAGTTGCTCAATGGTCCGGGGGCCGATGATTGGCGCTGTAACAACCGGGTTATGAAGCAACCACGCAAGAGCAACTTCTCCGGGCGGGTGACCGATTTTTTTGCAAAGTGTCTCGTATTTCTTAATTTGATCGCGTTTCTTTTCCAACTGCTCAGTCTGGTTTTTGTCCTTACGCCTTACACCCTTATTTTTCTCAAGGGCTCCGCCCAACAGTCCTCCTGCCAGCGGACTCCAAGGGATCAGTCCCAGGCCATAATGCCTGCAAGCCGGAATTACTTCGAGTTCAAGCATCCGGTTATTGAGATTGTAAATACTTTGCTCGCTCACCAGCCCCATAAAACCCCGTTTGGATGCTTCCTGGCAGGCAGTAGCAATATCCCAACCTGCAAAATTGCTTGAGCCCACATACACGATTTTTCCTTGCCTGGTTAAGGTATCAAAACTTTGCCAAATCTCATCCCATGGGCAATCACGGTCAATATGATGCATCTGGTATAAATCAATCCAGTCGGTTTGCAATCGCTTCAGGCTGCCTTCGCAATGTTTACGGATTTTGTAGGCGCTCAGGCTTCGTCCATCGCTGT
>JAHYJP010000286.1 GCA_019429055.1 Bacteroidales bacterium | reverse complement strand
CTCGGGAAACTCAACCGACCTTACCGAAAGCCTGGTGGGACAAATTCCAGGTATGGTTGCCTTAACATCATCCGGTGAACCGGGTGGTATTTTAACCGGCGAGAGTGCTACCAATATTTATATCAGGGGGCAAAATACCTGGAATGGTGGCCAGCCTTTAATTTTGGTTGACGGCGTTGAGCGAAATATGAACAACATAGATGTAAACGAAGTAGAAAGTATTTCTGTGTTGAAAGATGCCTCGGCAACAGCCGTTTTTGGTGTGAAAGGTGCAAATGGTGTTATTCTTATCACTACCAAACGGGGTATGGAAGGAAAAACAAAACTGAACTTTAACTACACCACAACGGGCAAAATGTTATCTCGCCAACCAGATAAGCTGGATTCTTATGCAGCCATGATGGCTAAAAATGAGATAATTGAGCGGGAAGGTGTGTTAAACGAACCTTCATGGGACTCTTATGTTCCTTATGAAATTGTACAGCGCTACAGAAGGCCGCAATCTGATGAATATGCTGTTATCTATCCGAATGTGGACTGGGAAGACGCCATGTTTAAAGATATGGGTTTTTCTCACCGTATGACATTAAATGCCCGGGGAGGTAGCAAGGCCGTTCAGTATTTTGGTTCGCTGGCTTACCTGCATGAAGGCGATATGTTTGAGGATTATGACAATTATAAAAGCTACGATCCTAACTACAATTACGACAGGTTTAACTTCAGAAGCAATATTGACATTGCCTTAACGAAAACAACAAAATTTAAGCTGAACCTGTCAGGATATTACAGCCAGAAAAATACAAACTACAATAACGAAGGAAGTACAAGTAGAGCCGATGCCTGGATGTGGCGTGCAACTTATGGTATGGCACCCAACCTGTTTTTGCCTATGTATGAAGATGGCCGCTGGGGTGCTTACCAGGAGGGTGGAAATAATACGGTTAACCCAATTGCCGCTGTATATAATATTGGTATCAGGCAAACCCGGCAAACCCAGTTAAATGCCGATTTTAATCTGGAACAGGATTTGGGATTTATTACCGAAGGTTTAAATGCAAGAGCCTCTTTGTTCTATGATAATAGTATCCGTTCTGAAGGTGGTATTTATGATCAGCAAAACAGTATCCGGCCGGCAGAAGCCAGAACAAATGTTCCGTTTAAACAAATTTATCCGTTGTTATACGAAGGTCCCGATCAGGATCCCAGTGAATATACTTTATTACTGCCAATTGGTGATGAAGAATATGACTGGTTTTTAAGGCCGTGGTCCATTCGTCAGGAAAATATAACCAGTGCAAACTGGACAAATTACATTCCGGTTTCGCGCCGGTTGATGTACCAGTTTCAAATGAATTATGCCCGTACATTCGATGTACACAGCGTTTCGGGTATGGGGGTATTTAAACGCGAAGAATATGCGGTTGGAAGTATGTTTAAAAATTACCGCGAAGACTGGGTATTCCGTGGAACCTACGACTATGACGGAAGATATTTGTTTGAAGCAAACGGTGCATATAATGGTTCTGAACAGTTTGGCCCCGGTTATCGGTTCGCTTTCTTCCCCTCAGTAGCAGTTGGCTGGTACGTTTCCAATGAAAGCTTTTTCAATTTTGATTGGGTGGACAGGCTGAAAATCCGCTACAGTATTGGAAAAGTTGGGGATGACAAGGTGAGCGGTTCGCGCTGGCTGTACGAATCTCAGCTTGGATACGGTGGAAGAGCCCGTTTAAGCAATTCGGTTACAGGTTTAGCTCCTTACTATTTTTATCGTGAAGCTGTAGTTGGTAACCCCGATATTCAATGGGAAAATGCAACTAAAACCAATTTTGGAGTCGAATTTGGAGTGCTGAAAAACCTGCTCTCCCTGAGTTTTGATTATTTTACCGAAGACAGAACCGACATTCTTATGTCGGGCGGAAGCCGAAATGTACCCCCGTTCTTTGGAGCAACACCACCAAGTGCTAACCTGGGCCATGTAAAATCCAGTGGTTTTGAGATAGAACTTGGGTTCAACAAACGAATCAACAATAATTTCGATGTGTGGGCGAATCTTGCCATTACGCACAACGAGAATGAAATTATTGAACGTGATGATGCCCCCCTTCAGTTCAATTATCTAAAAGCAAAAGGGTACCCGATTGGTCAGCAGAAAAGATTGCTGAAAACCGAATTTTATAATAACTGGGATGAGGTTTATGCCAGTGTACCTACTGAAAACAATGATGCGGATAAGCTTCCTGGGTATTATGATTTAATCGACTTTAATGCCGACGGAATCATTAAAAACAGTGAAGATACCCCGCCAATTGGTTATTCTGAGATTCCTCAAAATACAGGTACAATTACTGTTGGTGCCAACTATGGCGGTTTAAGCTTTATGATTCAGTTTTACGGCGTAAACAATGCCAACCGGTATGTAGGTTTTAATAATTATCAGAATGATATTGATATTGTTTACGGCCACGTGGCAGACTACTGGACAAAAGATAATCAGGATGCATCTTCATTCCTGCCACGTTGGAAAACCCAGGCTGAAAATATCGGACATTATTATTTGTATGATGCCTCTTACCTGAGATTGCAGAACACTGAAATTTCATACACATTCAACGATTTGCAGTGGGTGAAAAACGCCGGATTCTCCAATTTCAGAATTTTTCTGAATGGAAATAATCTTTTATTCTGGTCTAAGTTGCCGGATGACAGGACTACTACCTATTCGGGTGGTAGCGCCACTCAGGGAGCATACCCAACAGTAAAACGAATAAATTTAGGTATTGACTTATCATTTTAATAATCAGGAATATGAAAAGTATAATAAAATATAAGAATTTTTATGTGGTTTTCCTGGTGCTGTTCTTTATTTCAACTTCATGCGAAGATTATTTGGATAAGGCGCCTGAAGCCAGCATCTCAGAAAAAGACGCATACGGAAACTTCAGAAGTTTTCAGGGATTTGTGGAAGAGTTGTATAACTGCGTAATGGATCCTGATAAAGGAGGAGCCTGGAATAAGTATTTGTTTGCCGACGAAACTTTGGGGCCAAATCCTTATCAGTTTGACCTGGGGAATTACTGGGGAAATGAAACCTATTTTTATGGCAGGCCCAATGTTAATCCCTCTTCGCTGGAAGGCAGGGACAGAAGAGTTTGGGAATGGG
>JAHYJP010000039.1 GCA_019429055.1 Bacteroidales bacterium | reverse complement strand
AAGGGAAAAAATGTTATCTGGTAACCCCTACCCTTTTGAGCAAATCCACAACAGAGCTTATCATGTCAATGAAGGCAAAATATCCCGCACTGGAGTTTATAAGCTGGGATGCCATAGGCTACGATGCCATCAGGCAGGCACATAGTCAAACTTTCAACTCCCCTGTAATTCCTGATTACCATTTTGAAAAGGCAGAACTAATCGTAAGTTTCAGTGCCGATTTTCTTGCCACATGGCTTGCTCCGGTTACATTTGCCAACCGGTATGCTAAAACAAGAAAGTTATCCGACACGAAAAAAACCATGTCAAGGCACATCCATTTCGAGGCAGGAATGTCGGTAACCGGTTCCAATGCAGATGAACGGATTCCGGTAAAACCTTCTACCGAGATGGAAATCATTATGGAACTTTATAATGAAATGGCTTCTCTTACAGGAAGTCCGGTTTTCAGTTCACCTGCTACTGACTATGATACCAAAGCACTTGCC
Organism: Bacteroidales bacterium; assembly: GCA_019429055.1. Lineage (GTDB taxonomy): Bacteria > Bacteroidota > Bacteroidia > Bacteroidales > UBA7960 > SKVR01. The sequence continues at coordinate 23,499 of JAHYJP010000039.1, read as the reverse complement.
CGGGAAATACTCGACAAAAAAGGCAAAGCCCTGATTGTTTGCGGACATGACAATGTGGAAGCACAGATTCTCGTAAATGCCATTAACCATATGGCAGAATCCTATGGCAGTACACTGGATAACAATCAACCACTTAATTTTGGACATGGCAGCAAAGATGCCATGGACAAGATGATTGAAGATCTGGAAAGAGGAAATACAGAACTGGTTATGTTTTACAAAACCAATCCACTTTACAATCATCCCAAAGCTATTAAGATAAAAGAAGCTATGGCAAATGTACCGGTCAGTATTTCATTTGCCACCGCGAAAGATGAAACATCAAGAGAATGCACTTACATTTTGCCCGATAACCATTATCTCGAATCATGGGGTGATGCCATGCCCAAACTGGGAACTTACGCTCTTGTGCAACCTGTAATGCAACCCATATTCAACACAAGGCAATTTCAGTCATCACTGTTAGCCTGGATGGATATGGACACTGATTACCACGCTTATATTAAAACTTTCGCTGAAAAAACCTTTTTCCCGAAACAGACTGTTTATTCTGATTTTGATCAGTTCTGGGTAAATACACTTCAGGCTGGTATCTTTGAAACCAATGAAACATTGAGTTTTAATCTGAATCTTGCCCGGGATAAAGTATCCGATGCTGTTGGTATTCTTAAAAACAAAACCGCAACTGCCGGTGAAGTCCAGTTCATGATTCATCAGAATGTTGCTGTTGCAGATGGTGTTTATGCCAACAATCCCTGGTTGCAGGAACTTCCCGACCCGGTTACCAAAATCACCTGGGATAACTTTGCAGCTGTTTCACCAAAGTTTGGAGATGAGAATGGCATAAAAGACGGGGATATTATTACTATCAACGGACTGGAAGTTCCTGTGGCACTGCAGCCCGGACAGGCTTATGGCTGCATTTCATTAGCCCTGGGCTATGGCAGAGAATATGCCGGGAAGGTTGGAGACAAAACCGGTGTTAATGCTTTCAGATTATTAAATGACAAGTCCTTCCCCTGGAACGTGGAAAGCTGGGAGAAAACCGGAACCGGATATGAGTTTGCACGCACACAAACTCATCATAACATGGAAGGACGTCATATAGTAAGAGAGTCCAATCTTGATAAGTATCAGGATGACCCCAAGTCGGGAAATGAAATCCGGGATTATCATCTTAAGCATATGGTAACCCTTTATCCAGGGCATAAATACGAAGGACATCACTGGGCTCTTATGGTAGATCTTAATGCCTGTACAGGATGCAGCACTTGTGTAATCGCCTGCCAGGCAGAAAACAATACCCCGGTTATCGGTAAAAAGGAGGTAAAACGGCGCCGAATCATGCACTGGATGCGAATTGACCGCTATTATACCGGTGATGCTGAAAATCCATCTGTGGTTTATCAGCCCCTTATGTGCCAGCACTGTGATAATGCTCCGTGTGAAAATGTTTGTCCCGTTGCAGCAACCAATCACAGCCACGAAGGTATCAACCAGATGGCATACAACCGCTGTGTGGGTACAAAATATTGCATCAATAACTGCCCTTACAAAGTAAGACGATTCAACTGGTTCCAGTATTCGAAAAATGATAAGTTCGATTATCATATGAACTCTGATCTGGGCCGGATGATCCTTAACCCCGACGTAACTGTAAGGGAGCGGGGAGTTGTTGAGAAATGTTCGTTTTGCATCCAACGGATCCAGGAAGGAAAATTAAAGGCCAAAAATGAAAGACGCAAGCTGAAGGACGGAGACATTACTCCTGCCTGTGCAGGTGCATGCCCATCAAATGCATTGGTATTCGGCGATCTTAACGACCCCGATAGCCGGGTGGCAAAACTTGTAAAAGATCCGCGCAACTATCACTTGCTGGAAGAATTACATACCCTTCCAACAGTAGGATATCTGACGAAGATCCGAAATAAAAAAGTTTAAAAAAAAATATGAGGTTTCAGCCTCAATCTAAGATTAATGATATACAGCAGATTAATTATGATCATTAAAAACAGATCATTGAACATCGAAAACTAAACACATATGATAGCAAGTGGCATACGGTGGCCTATGATAGCGGCCGCGAAAACCAACAACGAAATTACCCGTGAACTGGTTGCTCCCAATGAGGATAAACTGCCTGTGTGGTGGTATGTGGGTATGAGTCTGGGCACCATCATGCTGGCCTACGGGGCATGGGCATTTTATACTTCCCTCACCCAGGGCCTTGGAACATGGGGACTTACCAACAGTGTCGGCTGGGGATGGGATATCATCAATTTTGTATGGTGGATCGGTATCGGACACGCAGGAACTGCTTTCACTATCTTTTTCCTGGTATTCAGGCAAAGATGGGCTGCTTCCATAAACAGAACTGCCGAAGCCATGACGGTTTTTGCTGTTCTTTGTGCTGCATTGTTCCCATTGCTGCACATGGGCCGACCCTGGCTGGCGTTCTTTATCTTCCCTTATCCAAATACACGCCTGCTTTGGGTTAACTTTAATTCACCTTTGCTTTGGGATGTATTTGCGATCAGCACCTATCTCTTAATGTCAATTACTCTTTGGTATTTTGGTATGGTTCCGGATCTTGCCACTATGCGCGACAGATCAAAAAACAAAATATCAAGAGCTATTTATGGCTTTTTCAGCATGGGATGGAACGGATCCATGATCGCTTACAACCGCTACGAAACCCTTACCCGCATGCTTGGAGGGCTGGCTGCACCCCTTGTAATTTCGGTACATACCATTGTAGCTCTCGACTTTGCTGTATCAATCCTTCCCGGATGGCATGCCACTATTCTTCCGCCCTACTTCTTTGTGGGAGCAATTTTTTCGGGTTTTGCTATGGTACTAACCATCATGATCCTCCTGCGTAATGCATTTAAAATATCTGATTTTATTACGGAAAAACATCTTGACAGTATAGCCAATGTTCTGAAATTTGGCAGTCTTGTCATAGGACTTGCCTACGCTATAGAAATTTTTATAGCTTGGTATTCAGGTGTTGAATACGAGCTTTATACTTTCTTTAATGCAAGAGTTTCCGGCTCATTCTCTACAGAATTCTGGATCATGGTATTCTGCAATGCCATTGCACCCCAGGTATTCTGGTTCAAAAAGGCCAGAAGAAATTTATGGATACTTTTCATCGTGTCTATAATAATCAATATCGGTATGTGGTTCGAAAGATTTATCATTCTGATTTCTTCACTTGCCGAAGATTTCCTTCCATCAAGCTGGACCGGTTACTCACCCACACTGGTTGATATAGGAATTTATGTGGGAACGTTCGGCATATTTGTGTGCGGCATGCTTCTGTTTATCAGATTCATACCTATTATTGCTGTTAATGAGATCAAGGCTTTTAAAAAGGATGGAAATTAGGGTTTGGTTTAGAAGTTGAGATGCTTTGGGGTTTAGAGATTTAAGAGTTTAAGTGTGGAGAAGAAGACCCTGAAATGAGAAAAAAGTATAGAACATTGAAAAATTAAAAGATATGGCTTACAAACACATCATTGCAAAATTCAAGGAGGAAGCGGTGCTTCTGAAAGCCTTGACCAAAATGCAGCAGGAGAAAGTTACCCTTGTGGATATTTACGGGCCGTTTGCCACTCATGACATTCTCAGGAAGTTTACCCGTGAATCAAAACTACCATATGCTTCAATTATTTACGGACTTCTTTCCCTGACCGGGATATTTGGTTTAATGTATTATACAAGCGTAATTGACTATCCTATCAATTACGGGGGAAAACCATATTTCAGCTTCCCACCCATGGTAGTTATCATGTTCCTGGTAACTATACTTGGAACCACTATCTTATCAGTTCTTACATTTCATGGTCGCTCCATGGTATTCCCGGGTAAACCCACAAAGATCATAGACACAGATGTAACCGATGATACTTTTTACATGGTGGTTGATCAGAACTACAATCCTGAAGAAATAAAAGGCTGGCTGCAGGAAAGCGGAGCAGACGAAGTTTTTGAAAAAGAATTTTAACGATAACCCAATCAACTCTCAACATATGTATAGCTTAATTAAAAAAAACCGGATAATCATACGTATCGCAATGATACTGTTGGTTTTCGCTTTTGCATCCTGCGACCGAAGCAGAGAAGACAAAGGGTATGAGTATTTCCCGGATATGGCGCACGGACCTGACTATAAGACTTATTCCGAAAATCCGGCTATGGCCGATGGACGAACCATGCGTAAGCCGGTGGAAGGAACCGTGCCGCGGCACATGCAACCCTATCCATATTCTGCCGATTTTGATGGAAGAGCTCTCGCAGGTCAGAACCTGAAAAATCCTTATGCGATTGACGCCCGTTTTCTTGAAGAAGGCAAAGCGCTCTATGACATATTTTGTGCTCAGTGTCACGGAGTTGAAGGTGACGGAAAGGGTTGGCTTCATACCAGTGGCAAATATGTTATTCCTCCTACCAGCCTGATCAGCGATGTCATAATGGCTCAACCCTCAGGGGAAACCTACCATGTTATATCAGCCGGTTGGGGGGTTATGGGTGAACATGGTTCGCTCATAACACCCGAGCAGCGCTGGAAAATTGTAGCTTTTATTGAACATATCATTCAGGATAAGAAATAAACCCTGTAACAATGGAAACAACATACACTCCGAAAAAGAACATGTATCTGCTTTTTGCAGCATTGATAATTATTGGTATCATAGCCATCATAACAGGTTTTTTGACCGATACCGAACGTACATGGAGCAATATCCTTCTCAATAATTATTATTTTATAACCATTGCTATTGGTGCTACATTGTTTTACAGCCTTCAGTACATAACCAATTCGGGCTGGTCGGCACTTATACAGCGTGTTCCCATGTCGTTGGGCGCATTTTTACCTGTTGGTGCGGTACTTATGCTTCTTATGTATTTCGGATTGCCCCAGGTTTATGAATGGGCTCAGCCGGGCATAACTGAAACGGATAAACTGATTGCTCACAAGGCGCCGTTTCTGAATGTACCCTTCTTTATGATACGACTGGTTTTCTATTTTGCTCTTTTTCTGAGTGCTGCATGGGTGCTGAGAAAATATGCCAAACTGGAGGATGAAAATGCAGATCTGAAGTATCATAAAAAAAGCCGTTACTACGCCCAGGTTTTTATATTCGTTGCAGCCATTTTCTTTTCCTTTGCATCCAAAGACTGGCTTATGACCATTGACTCGCATTGGTACAGTACTCTTTTCGGGTTCAGGAATATGGTATTGAGCATGTATTATGGTTCTGCGGCAGTTATTCTTATGGTTCTTTTCCTGCGGTCGCAGGGATATTTTGCCAAAGTTAATGATGCACACTTTCATGATCTTGCAAGATACATTTTCCGATTCAGTATTGTTTTTGGTTACCTTTGGTTTATGCAATTTCTTATATTGTGGTATGCCAACATTCCTGAACTCACAGTATATTATTACCCCAGGTTTTTGGGTGACTGGCAAACCCTGTTTTATGTAGAATTGTTCATTAATTTTGTAATACCTTTTGTGGTAATGATGAGTGATGATCTGGGTAAAAAACCCAAAGTTCTTCTGGCTATTTCAACATTGCTTATGATTGGATTATGGATAAGTATTTTTGTTCAAATTATGCCGGGTGCTTATGGTCCGATGAAGTTTGGATTTATTGAGATCGGAATGTGGTTGGGTTACGCTGGTTTATTCCTGGGTGCTACCTTTATGGCATTGAGTAAATTTTCACTGGTGCCAAAAAATCATCCCTATCTTGAAGAAAGCATTCACCATCATATCTAGAAGTCTTATACGCTGAATTTGAGATAATTAACAATATACTGATCTTTTACACAAATTTTTTATTTTAATACAGGAAAACAAAAATCATAATGAAGAACATTTTATTAATCCTTGCGTCAACTTTTGTGGTATTCTCAGCAATGGCACAACGAGAACAAGGTTACGCTCCACAGACCGAAATAGGTATAGTGGAGAGACTTGATGAATATATCCCCGATGATATTTATATCATTAACACAGATGGTCAAAGAGAAAATCTCATGTCGCTGCTTGACAAACCCACTGCTATTGCCATAGTTTATTACCGTTGTCCGGGAATTTGCAGTCCCTTTATGACTTCGATTGCAGAAGTTGTACAAAACAGCACTTTGGAAATAGGAAAGGAATACCAGATTCTTAACATCAGTTTTGATCCCACAGAGGGCACTAATTTATCAAGAGCCAACCAGAACAGTTATCATATGCTTATTGATAAAGATTTTGATGCTGATGGTTGGCGATTTTTTACCACCGACAGTCTTAATTCCAGGAGGCTAACTGATGCTGTAGGTTTTAAGTACAGAAGGCAGGGCCTGGATTTTCTGCACACTTCGGCTTTAATATTTGTAACTGGAGATGGAAAGATTACCCGCTACCTGCATGGCACCTATTTCCTTCCGATGGATTTAAAACTGGCAGTAGTAGAAACGGCAGAAGGTAAATCGGGTCCGTCCATGAGCCGGTTACTCTCATATTGCTACTCTTATGACCCGGCTGGTCAGGCTTACGTCTTTAACGTAACAAGAGTTGCCGGTTCAATAATTCTGTTTTTTGCAGTAGTGATCTTTCTGGTTCTGGTACTTAAACCCAAAAGGAAAACAACAAACTAAAATCTATTTTATCTTTTAAGTATGTCTGAAACAACAACTTCAAAACACGTAAGTTTCCTTCAATATAAAGGGAAATACAAAGGTATTCTGGGCTGGATCCTGTCAACCGACCATAAACGCGTGGGACTGCTTTATCTCTACACCATGCTTGTATTTTTTTCTATTGCTGCCATCTTGGGCCTGCTGATGAAAATACAGCTAATTGCGCCGGGATATACCATTATGGGTCCACAGACTTACAACTCCATGTTTACGGTGCATGGCATCATCATGATATTTGTTATTGTGGTGCCCGGCCTGCCTGCAGTTTTCGGAAACTTCTTCCTTCCGCTCATGATCGGGGCAAAGGATGTGGCATTTCCCAGATTAAACCTTGCTTCCTGGTGGTTATATGTAATCGGCATTCTTGTGGTTTTGTCGTCACAGTTTGTGGGTGGCTGGCCTGATACAGGATGGACTTTTTATGCACCTTACAGCTTCCGCACTCCGGCAAACGTTTTACCTGCCCTTTTCGGAGCATTTATAATGGGGTTTTCATCTATTCTCACAGGAATTAACTTTGTGGTAACTATACACAGAATGCGGGCTCCGGGAATGACCTGGTTCAAGATGCCCCTTTTCCCCTGGACGTTATATGCAACAGCATGGATACAGATACTGGCAACACCGGTAATTGGCATTACGCTTCTGCTTACAGTTATGGAAAGAGTTCTGGGTGTTGGTGTATTTGATCCTACCCTTGGAGGTGACCCGATTCTTTACCAGCACTTATTCTGGATCTATTCGCACCCGGCGGTTTATATTATGATTCTGCCCGGAATGGGAGCCATAAGTGAAATTCTTCCGGTATTTTCGCGAAAACGAATTTACGGATATAAAGCTATTGTGCTTTCTTCACTGGCCATTGCATTTGTGGGTTATTTTGTGTGGGGTCATCATATGTTTACATCAGGTATGAGCGGAAGAGCACTGTATGCTTTCAGTTTTCTGACCTTCCTTGTTGCCATACCTTCTGCCATCAAAGTATTTAACTGGGTAGCTACCATGCATAAAGGCTCGCTGAATCTTCAAACGCCCTTTTACTGGGCCACATCATTCATTTTTGTATTTATGATTGGCGGTCTGACAGGATTGGTTCTGGGCTCACTGGCAACCAATGTTCATGTGCACGATACTCACTTTGTTGTGGCACACTTTCACTTTATAGTATTCGGAGGTACGGGTTATGCATTTATGGCTGCCCTGCATTACTGGTTTCCGAAAATGTTTGGCCGTATGTACGATGCCAGTTGGGCAAATATCGGTTGGGCAACATTTTTTGCAGGCTTTTTAACACTCTATCTGCCCATGTTTGCACTGGGTTTGCAGGGAATGCCAAGGAGGTATTATGATTATCTCCCCGAATTTCACACAGGAAATATTATTTCATCTCTGGGAGCTATTTTAATGATCGCAGGTGCTCTTATTATCATTACCAACCTGGTAAGATCATCACGACACGGAAAGAAAGTTACCGATAAAAATCCATGGGGTGGCAAAACACTTGAGTGGCAAACCGATACACCACCCACTCTTGAGAACTGGGAAGAAATACCTACAATAACAGATTCACCTTACGAATATAAATAAGCAGGTATATGGAAAAACACGAAGAACATACGGCACATGTACATCGCGACGATGAAGGCGATAAGCTGGGCATGTGGTTATTTATTTTTACAGAATTGCTGCTTTTTGGTATGCTGTTTCTTATGTATGCAGTATATCGTTACCGCAACCCTGTTGCTTTTCAATTGGGAGGCGATGAACTTGATGTTTTCATAGGAACATTTAATACCGTTATACTGCTTATCAGTTCTGCCACTGTGGCAATGTCTATTACGGCCATTCAGAGAGGCAATAAAAAACAGGCACTGATCTTACTGGGAATTACACTCTTTATTGCTGTAGTTTTCCTTGTAAATAAGTATTTTGAATGGGGTGCCAAAATTGAATACGGCTTTTACCCTGGCAGCGAGCTGCTCCATGAACTTGGACACGGAACTACTCTGTTCTTTGGCCTGTACTATATCATGTCGGGGATTCATGCCTTGCACATTATTATTGGTATCGGATTATTCATATATGTAGCGACCCAGATCCGGAGTAATAAAATCCACAGCACCGACTATGTGTGGCTCGAAAACACAGGTCTGTACTGGCACCTGGTCGACCTTATCTGGATATTCCTGTTCCCGCTGTTTTATTTAATCCATTAATACTTTTGCACTATGAGTGAAGAAAAACTACATATTTCAAGCTATCGAAGCCATCTTTTTGTTCTGGCGGGACTTTTACTGCTTACCGCAGCCAGCGTGGCTGTAACCAACCTGGAAATGGGGCCCTTAAACACTCTGGTTGCTATGCTCATTGCCGGAACCAAAGCTGCAATTGTACTGACCTGGTTTATGCACCTGAAATTCGACAACAAGTTGTATGCAATTTTTACAACCCTTGTTTTTGTAATTTTCCTGCTGGTACTTTATGTTACATTTTTTGATTATTCATACAGATAATATACGAATATGATCTTAGGAGCTTCAACTTTTGTAGAAGGCGTAGATAATGCCTTTATGTTAATACTCGGGATTTCCTTTTTCTTTCTCATTGGTATTTCCCTGACGATAATTTTATTTATTTACAGATACAACCAGAAGAAAAACCCCAAAGCAACACAGGTAAAAGACAGTGTAGCCCTTGAACTCACCTGGACTATCATACCCCTGATTCTGGTTTTGGGCATGTTCTATTATGGCTATGTGGGCTGGATCCCCATGAAAACTCCCCCCAGTGAAGGTATTGAAGTTACAGCCAATGCCCGGATGTGGAGTTTTAACTTCCGTTACGAAAACGGAAGAGTAAGCGATAAGCTTTATGTTCCTGTTGATACAGCTGTTATCGTTAACCTGAATGCACTGGATGTATTACATTCATTTTATATTCCGGCCTTCAGAATCAAAGAAGATATGGTACCCGGACTTGCCAATAACCGTACATGGTTTGAAGCAACCAAAACCGGTACTTATACTATCTTCTGCAGCGAATATTGCGGGCTTCAGCATTCTTATATGCTTAGCGAGGTGGTAGTGATGGAGCAGGACGAATTCTGGGAATGGTATGAAGATCCCGATGCTATGGTAGTTCAGATCCCTGATGATGCAAATCTGGCACTTCTTGGCAGACAGTTGGTAGAAAGGAACGGATGTATTGCATGCCACTCACTGGATGGCTCATCCCTTGTAGGGCCATCATTCGCCGGCAGATATGGTGAAACCATACGTGTTACTACCGGGGGTCAGGAGCGTGAGATAGTTTATGATGAGGAATATGTGAAAAGATCGATTTACGAGCCAGATGCTGATATTTCATTAGGATTCCGGCCCGGGCAGATGATATCATACGAAGGTGAGATTACAGAAGCTGAGATTGATCTTATCATAGAGTTTTTGAAATCTCTGAATGAATAAATACTCAGGTAAAAATATGTGGCCGGGACTTCTCCGGCTGACCAAACCCATCATTACCCTGTCAGTGGCATTTTCGGCACTGACAGGTTTTGTTTTGTTCAGCGGTTCATTTTCAGAAGGATGGCCTTTTATGTATCTGGGAGTATTATTAATTGCAGCCGGCTCATCAGCCATCAATCATATTCAGGAAGCAAAAACCGATCATTTGATGGAACGCACCCGCAACCGCCCATTACCTTCGGGGCAGGTGAATATCCTTCAAGCCGTGATTTGGGCTTCAATACTGTCTTTGAGCGGAGCTATACTACTCTGGTACCAAACTAACCCGCAAGCTACTCTCCTGGCTGTTTTTACATTGTTCTGGTATAATGCAGTTTATACCCCCCTGAAAAAAGTTACCCCCTGGGCTATCATTCCTGGTGCGGTGGTGGGGGCCATCCCACCTGTTATTGGATGGACTGCTGCAGGCGGTGCGATAAATCATCCCGATATTATCTTCATTTCGTTTTTCTTTTTCATTGGCCAGATTCCTCACTTCTGGCTTATTCTACTCAGGTATGGAAAAGATTATGAAAAAGCTGGATTTCCATCCATTAGTAAAACTTTCAGCCCCGATCAGATATCAAGACTTACTTTTACCTGGACTGCAGCAACCGCTATGACAGCTATTCTGCTTAGTATTTTTGGAGTAATTGTCTCAAATGCAGTTTCCATTACTGTCATTATTTTATCGGTTGCCCTTATAGCAGCATTCTATAAATGGCCCGGAATTAAAAAACCCGCTCAGTTTGAACGGGCTTTTATTATCATGAATCTATATTTCCTTTTTATGATGATACTGATTATTGCAGACGCAATTATCAGATAACTGCATAATCCTTCTATTTATTAATTAAGGATATAATTCCGATCATAAGAGCAAATGCCGCAAGTATAAGAATAAACCACATCATTTTGCTTGTGGGCACATTGCCTGAACCGGCATATTGAACACTACGCACAGATAAATCGCTGCTTACAATGATCTTGCCTTCCATATAAGGATGAGGTGTACACATATAAATATACTCGCCATCTTCTTTTAAAACCTGCGAATAGCTTTCGGCATGCGCAAGCATAGGTGAAGCAAACCTTTCAGGACCAGATTTAACAAGAACATTATGAATTCCCGAGAATTCACCTTCCATATAAGTAAACACATCTTCATTTATCCAGCGAATGGTAGTTCCCGGAGCAACCTTAACAACCTTCGGATGGTATGAATTGCCAATGATTCTTACAATCACTTCCGGGGTTTCGGGGCCAAAAACCACCGGTACATCTACATCAGATGAACCAATCCCAAAGGGAGTTATAGTTCTCAGGGCTTTTTCACGATATTCGTTCAACTGTTCCTCCGAATATTTTATACCATCTGACAGGTAGGTTTTACCAGAATCGGCATCGCGATCACATATTAACAGTCCTATTGCACCTCTGTCAGTTGAACCTACTGCATGTGAAAGCATAAGATAGCTTCCTTCATCAGGTGGAATACGAAATTCCACAACCCATGAATCAGATGGACCTGCAGTTATGGTTTGCCCTCCGATGAATTTATTCTTTGGATTACCTTGCCAGTAGGCAAAATCCCAGATTATTCCTACTATATGGAAAGTTGAAAACAGATTGGGCCCTGCATTAAGAAAGTTTATCCTTACATAATCACCGGGTTTGCCCACAATCGGCTCCTCAACATATCGAAACAGTTTACCATTAAAAGCAGTGTACATGGGTTTTCCCTGTCCTTCAACGGCATCTTTTCCACTGGCATAATATTCATGCTGAAGCAGAAATATTTCAATATCCGGTTCTTTATTCAGAATTTTCTCCAGTTCAAATTTTTCTTTAGGCCTTACCACCATCATTCCATATTGCCCGAAAATAATATGCATCGGAATGGCATGGCCACCCGGAGCACAATGATACATATATACACCGGGCATGTTTGCCTGAAATACCACAGAGGCACTGTCATTTGGCTCAACTTTGCCAAGGTATTTTGATGTCTGGCTATTAACTGAATGAATGGAAGCACCATGTGGCAGATTTCCTTTATTTACAATCGTAAACTCAACAATGTCTCCCTCATCAACAATAATTGTAGGCCCGGGAATTTTTCCATCAATCGTAAATCCTTTGTACATTACATTATTTCCCAGATAGGAATCTCCCTCCTCGAGTGTAATTCTTACTTTTTTATCAGCAGGGGTATTCTGGGGTACAAAACTGGTTGCAGGAATAGGCAGGCTATTGTCTCTTCTTATAATATCCTGAAACTCGGCATTCCCCCAGGCTACCGGGGCCTGCCTTCGTGTAACACCTTGCCGGTTACCTTCAGTTGCTCCTGATTGGTCATATCCTTCAGGAACAGGTTGATCCGAAGGAATCAAAGTATTATTGGCCCAGCCTGATGAAGTGTGCACAGGATTATTTCGTCCTATGCCTTCCTGCGCCGCAATGGTTGCAAGTAATTCTTTTGAAACGAGCGTACCGGCTCTTTCCTCACCCTTTAGCTGAGACAAAAACAAACGGTTGCAGGCCTCACAGGACAGTACATTCTTTGAACTTATTGCCAAAAAGGCGATCATCAGCAATAAACTCAATGAAAATCGCGAAAAAAATTTAAACTTTTTCATTGTCAATGGCTTTGGTTTATAATTTTTTTTACCCTTAACTTAAAGTTAAGAAATAATTTCATTATTTCAATATTTATTTACCTGAATTCCTGTTTATTTTTTATATACCATAAAACCCTGTCCTAAAAGTCCTTTGACCTGTCATAACAAGTATTTAAATTAATCAGCATAAGAATAAATCATACAGAGAAGCCAATTTAGCCGATTGAATGATTTTTTTGTTAATTTTGAATGATTCATTCCAAACCCTCAAAACCATGATATTTTTCGCATTCAGCTTTCTGGCATCAGTTTTTGGCGGACTTTCTGCCCGGCATTCATTGGATTTCAGTTTCCAGGTAACTCTCTCTGTAGATAGCTTCTTTTCCGGGATTATTGCTTTCTGGCCTTTTATTGTAGCATTGGTATTATTGCTGCTGGTTATCTTATGGTACCAAAGTATAAAGAACATGCAGCGCAGCAGAAAACGTGGTATCGGTCGTCCGCGCCAGGGTACACAGTCGGTGGTATTTCTGGGTATTGTAACAGTATTTGTTGTGATATTACTTGCTGCACCTTACTACCTCGAAAGCCTTGATGATAATGATAAGGATACAACAGAGCAAATTGATCCCGAAAATCGAGTTGAACTTACAATTACTGTTCATGGTATGACTTGCGAAGGATGTGAGTCTCTCATACAAAGAAAAGTAGGAGAGCTGGATGGAGTTGAAAACGTGACGGCATCCCATGTGGGAGAGACTGTTAATGTGGTTTACGACAAAGGCAAACTAACCGAATCAGTCATAGCTCAAACGATTGAAAATACAGGGTATACGGTTGTTTATGAATAACTGGCGTTCATAGTTCATACGAAACAGGAGAATTTCAGTAAATCTTACAATTTTAATACTTCCTATTAGTTAAAATTTCTAATTGCCCTTCGTTTTTTTGGATATCAGTTGTCTTACGGGTACTAATTAGGCAAAGATTGTGTATTTTTGCAGCCAATATTAATAAATTGTTAAGCCGGCATGGATATTAAAATTGACACAAGCAGGCCGGATTTTGAATGTAAAATTTTTGCCTAAACAGTCAACTTGTGAAAATCAAACAAATTGCCGTATGGTTACTGCCACTGATACTCTTATCGATAATATACCTGGCATATCAATACCTTACTTTTAGTTATACCATTACAACCCAGGGAATTGTTTACCCCTACCGGGAATGGACACTTGCCAAAACACCGGACGGTAATCTGATCAACAGTTTGAAAAACAATTACAACAACACCATCACAAATTATACAGTAACAGAGTTTCAGCGCGGCGATATGGCCGAATTCAGCATCAGGGAAGAAATCTTCAGAAAAGCTTATATTGAAAAAGATGATACCATTGGTCTTATCAGTTCAAACACAGAAGTCAGACGTCTGCTTGAGCTTGAAGGCGAGCTGAATTCGCAGCAAATGCTTCTTGCCTTTTACGCAAGTGGCGAAAAACCTGAAGAAGTTCAGGTAGCCTATGATAAAATGATTCTCGCCCGGCAACAATATGAAACCCAGGATAAAATTAATCAACGAAATAAAATACTTTTTGAAAGGGGGCATATTCCAGCTGAAGAATACGAAATTTCAGAAAATGAATTTCTCATCAGTTACCAGAACTACCTGATATCCAGGAGCCAGCACGAAGCCTTGTTGAGTGGTGCCAAATCAGAACAACTGGATTATATAAGGGCAAACATCAACTCACTTGAGCAAAATATTGCCCATTTGAAAGGATTAATAGATGCTTTTACCATTACCAGCCCTATAGGTGGCAAGATCACCCGCAAACAGGGGATAAACTCTGAATTCGATGCCATTTTAAGAGTTGCCGACACAACCCGTTTTGTGGTAATTATCCCTGTTGAATTGTACAATATTCCCTACATTGAACCGGGGCAGTTAATTGATATCATATCACCGATGAGTGGCCAGCCCATTCCGGCAACCGTTTTCAATTTCGACAGCAGTGTACAAACGCTCAATCAGCGACAGCATATTTTTGTGAGTGCACTGGTAAATGCGCAGGATGCTGCCGGGATCTTTCCGGATATGCGTGTGGATGCAAGAATTCCTTCAGGTCCAATTAATCTGAATGATTACGTAAGGCGATTTATGAATGAAATTTATAACAATTAGGAAATGTTAAGGTATGAGCGTAAATATCTGGTTCCCTATCAAGTTCTTGACTCGCTGAGATCAAGAATAAAACCATTTGTACGACCTGATATTTATGCCAACGGAAATGGTAACGGTAATAGCTCCTATTTGCCCCAATACACTGTAAGAAGTATATATTATGACACACGTAACATGGAATGCCATCAGGAAAAAACTGAAGGTGTTGAGTTGCGAAAAAAATTCAGAATACGTACCTACAATGATTATTCAGATGAAGCGGTAGCGGTTTTTGAGATCAAGAAAAAAATTGACAACCGTATTCAGAAACACAGATCATTTGCTGAATGGGAAGATGTTCCGAAATTAATGGAAACGGCTGATCTGGATAGGTACATATTGCCCGATGAGTCGGGTACGAGCCTGGAAGATGCATCCCGGTTTTTCTTTCATGTTTATAAAAGAAATCTTAAACCTACAGTTCTGGTTGTTTATGAAAGAGAAGCCTATCATGGTGTTTTTGATCCCGGGGTAAGAATAACCTTTGACAAGAATATACGAAGTCTTGTTTTTCCTTCACTGGCCGATATGTTTAAAAAGCGCGATCTTAAGCAACTTTTCAGAAATCATTTTATACTTGAAATAAAATATTTTACGCCGGAAATGCCCACCTGGGCAAAATCACTGGTTGAAGAATTTAAATTGCGGCATCAGGCACTTTCAAAATATACCATTGGTTATGATGTTCATACCCAAAACAGTTTAACATATTAAAATATGGTTGAAGATTTTCAGAATATATTTGTTTTCAGCATAACAGCCAAAGATGTTATTGCAAATATTATTGTGGCCATGAGTTGCGGTATTTTTATTGCTTTGCTTTACAAATACACCTACAAAGGTCTTAATTACTCATCTTCTTTTACCGTGTCGCTTATAATGCTCACAATGATCACAGCCGTAGTAATTATGGTGATCGGTAATAATCTTGCCCGTGCATTTGGTATGGTGGGTGCCATGTCCATTATCCGTTTCCGTACTGCAGTGAAAGATGCATCAGATATCATGTTTATCTTCTTTGCCCTTTCCATAGGGCTGGCCGCCGGTGTAAAGCTATACTCCATTGCCATTTTCGGCACCTTGTTCATTGGAATTGTTTACCTGATCGTGTCGCAACTGAATTTTGCCCTGCCACAGAAAAGGGAGTTTTTATTACAGATCGTTGCAAATGCAAATAATTTACCTGACAATCCATTTATGGAAACACTAAATAAATATTGCCGGAAATCGAAACTTGTAAATGTAAAAACTATGGGTGAGCGCGACAATGAGCAGATGGAGTTTTCATATTATATCCACCTGAAAAGTGAACAAAAGGGACCCCAACTGATATCAGATATAAAAGGGCTCCATTGGGTTGTACAAACCAACCTTTTCTTCGATGAGACATCCTAGCAGGATGGCTGAATGACTAATAATCCTTAATTTTCAGTTTTAGAAATTACCCTGAAGTTTTTCACGGAGTTCATCATAGGTGATGGGCTGATAGTCGCGTGGCACTGTGAAATTCCTGCCTCCCACGAACATTCTTCTTCTTACCGAACTGGCTTCATACCTGATATTCAAAGGGCCAACACGCATCTCATATTCAAGCATAAGTCCGGAAATTTCATTGTATGGAGAGTCAAAATTAAATGCATTGCCGGTTATTTCTTCGGTATACCAGATATCTGATTCAAAGATATCACCGTTTTCGTCTACTATTCTTGCAATGGCATGATTACATGTGTATCCGAGTATTTCGCGTGTTTGACCTGTATATTCAAACTCTGGCTGGGGCATGTTTCGCAATGCAGTTTGAATTTCCGGGGTCGAGCGGGTAATCACATACTTTTCGTTCATGATCTCAAGCATTGTAGATACTTCACCAGTATTGCCATCGGAAATTTTTACCTGCGATAAGCCGGCATTTTCACCGCTTAACTCGGTTCTCACCTGATCATTTCTGGTTGTAATAACAGCCTTATCGGGGAGTTCCTGCAACTCAGCAAGGTCAATATTGCTTCCGGGGTAGGTAATGTTGTATGTAATCCGTCCACGGAAAGAATTCTGTGCATAAGCAAATTCAGAAATAAGCATTATTGTGGCCAGCAGAACAACTCCGGATAAGTACTTTCGCATATACATAGCAAGGCTTTTTTAGTGTGTAAAAATATTATACGCTTTAACCGGCTTCAGGTTTCAATACCCCAAAGTTTTGAGCATCGATTTGAAGCTCTGTTCCTTGGCAAAAAGTTTGGTTGAAAATTCGCCTTCTTCATCACGGTCAATAATTACCAGCTTGGGTGCAGGAATGAGACAATGCTGAAGGCCACCGAATCCACCAAGGCTTTCCTGATAAGCACCTGTATGAAACATGCCGATATACTGGGGAACTCCTTCAGTAAATTTCGGCAGGAACACAGCATTGGCATGTGATTCTGCATTGTAATA
The DNA here is from genome assembly GCA_019429055.1 of Bacteroidales bacterium. Lineage (GTDB taxonomy): Bacteria > Bacteroidota > Bacteroidia > Bacteroidales > UBA7960 > SKVR01. The sequence goes on along the minus strand of JAHYJP010000039.1, from coordinate 6,019 downwards.
GTCCTGACTATCGCAGGTAAGGCCTCCAAGGTTAACCCGTTGATATTCAGAATCCCAGTTATTAATGGCCAGCAAAATAAATCTTTGCTTCATGGCCCAGATATCGGGCAATGTGGTCATAAAACTGCTGTCGATCATATTCCATAGCTCACGGTCATTCTGCTGTTTCTGATCAAGGATAGAATAAAGTACAGCTCCGCTTTCCCCAACGGTAAACCCGCCAAATTCGGTAAAAATATCCGGCTCAGGAACTTTATTCTGTTTGCAGATACTTTTAATCTGGGCAACAATCTCTTCGGTCATGTACTCGTAATCGTATTCAAATCCCAGAGAGTTTTTTACCGGAAAACCACCTCCAATGTTCAATGAATCCAGCTCTGGGCAAATCTTTTTGAGATCGCAGTAAACATTTACACATTTGTGCAACTCGTTCCAGTAGTATGCTGTATCCCGGATACCTGTATTGATGAAAAAATGAAGCATTTTCAGCTCAAACCTTGGATTTTTCTTAATCTTTTCAAGATAAAAAGGAACCACATCATTGTATCTGATACCCAACCTTGATGTGTAAAACTCAAACATGGGCTCTTCCTCTGAGGCTATCCTGATACCCAGTTTGCATTTTTTACTCTTGTCGATTAATTTTTCGTACGCGTCAATTTCGCTCTTGTTGTCAATAACCGGAATGGTATTTTCAAACCCCTGGTTTATTAAATCAGAAATTTTCTGGGTATAAAGAGGTCTTTTAAATCCGTTACAAACAATATACTTTTCCTTGTCAATAAGTCCTGTATTATATAGCTCTTCAATAATATAAATATCGAAGCCTGAAGAAGTTTCAAGGTGAATATCGTTTTTGAGAGCCTCCTCAAGAACAAAAGAGAAATGTGAACTCTTGGTACAATAACAATAATGGTAATCACCATCATAATCTACCTTTGCCATAGCTACATGAAAAAGCCTCTTGGCTTTTTGTATCTGCTGACTTATTTTTGGAATGTAGCTGATTTTAAGCGGTGTGCCATACTGTTTAATGATATCCATAAGGCAGATATCATGAAAATAAAGTTCATTATCAATCACTTTGAATTCTTCCTGCGGAAACTCAAAGGTTTGTTCTATCAGATCTATGTATTTGTTTTTCACTTTTACAGTTATAATTAACAATATTGGTTACCCCCCCGAAATAGGATAATGCTTTATGCTTTTAACAAAGGGTGTATCAATTATTTCAATTAGCAAAGTTAATTTTTTTGACCAAAGTAACTAAGTCAGATCAGCAAATTTTTCACAAACTAAATGATTTACTTTTGAAACAACTGATCTCAAAAAAACTTCAAAATCCTTTAATTATCAGGATAGGTTCATTCCAATAAAGGAATTCTGCATTATAAATAGCACAACCGGAAGATGATTATTAATAGTAAAATAACTCACTTACTTAGGTGGTTTTTTCATACCCGATAATTTATTGATGTTAAAAAGCCTGTTTCTATAAAAAAACCGGGCAGGATTGTTAAACAGATCCGGCCCGGTTCATCAATTTTTCAGGAATATCTTAACGAATGGTTCTGAATGTTTTATTAAACCTGATCTTGTTCAGGAAACTTTTATTCTTGTCAAGGGAAAGCCATACAAACATGGCCCTGCCAACAATATGGTCTTCAGGAACGTATCCCCAGTAGCGCGAATCGGCAGAATTGTGGCGGTTATCACCTACCATCCAGTAGTAATCCATTTTAAAAGTATAGGTATCGGCAACCTCCCCGTTAACATATACATATCCATCATTTACATCCAGGGAGTTCCCTTCATAAACTTCAATAATACGATCCCAAAGCATTATATTATCGGGGTTTATATCAATGGTAGAACCTTTTTTGGGGATAAAAACGGGGCCGAAATTATCTTCGTTCCAGGGGTAATTGTTATGAAACGGGAAAATATGATTTTCATGATAGGAAGCCGGTTTACTGATTTTTCTTACCTGCCGCACTGAACCCAACTGACTGAGCTGGTCCGCCTTTTCTTCAGTTAAAGCCATAATATATTCACTTGCACTTCTCTGGAAGGCATCGGTAATATCAAAACGTTCCAGAATACGGTTATGAAGGGGCGATCCATCAGTAATCACCTGGTAATTGAACTGCACATCTTCAGGAAAAGGGAGCAAACTTCCATTGATAAATATCTCTCCATCAATAATCTGTAATGTATCTCCCGGAATACCGACACAACGTTTGATATAATTCTCACGTTTATCAACAGGGCGAGCCGCCACATCATAATTTCTCCAGACAAAATCGCGTCCCATTTCGCGCACCATGCCGTAATAGCTTCGGTTTTGCATTTGCAGAGCTACGGTATCACCATCGGGATAATTAAACACCACCACATCATTGTTCTGAATAGTTCTGAATCCCGGAAAACGATAATAGGGTAAACTGATCCACTCAACATATGATTTGGTATAATCGGTAAGGGGAAGTGTATGATGGGCAAAAGGAAATGCTATGGGTGTGTTGGGAACCTTAGGCCCGTAACTCATCTTACTAACGAAAAGATAGTCGCCCACAAGCAACGATTTTTCCATAGATGATGTTGGAATGGTGTAAGCTTCGATAAAAAAGGTTCTGATAATCGTTGCTGCAATTACAGCAAAAATAATGGCATCAGCCCATTCTCTTCCGGCAGATTTTTTTACCGGTGGAAGTTTGTCAGGATAAGTATATTCTTCATTGGATGAAAAACCCAGGTATGGAAGAAACACAAAGGGGAATAATACTCCCAATGCCTGCTCCCCCAGTCCATCTTTACGGAAACACTTGAGGGTCTCTACCACCATCAGCAATAACGTAAATACGTTAATATAAGGAATAATGATAAAAATATACCACCAAAGGGGTTTGTTTATTACCTTAAGCCAGATATAAAAATTATAAAGTGGAATGATCGCTTTCCAGCCTTCATAGCCTGCTTTCTCAAAAATACGCCACAGTCCTGCGGCACTGGCCGCAAAAAACAACAGGCTTAGCAACATATATATACTCATGATTCAGATTTTATTAAATGTTTAAAAGATCGTTCATTGTAAAAGTTCCTTTTTTTCCTTTCAGCCAGGCTGCAGCCATTAGCGCCCCCCTGGCGAATCCTTCACGGTTAAAGGCTTCGTGTTTCAGACTGATAGTATCAATGGGTGAAGTATAATTGACGATGTGGGTACCTGTTACGCCTTCCTTACGGTGCGCATCAACGGGAATTTCATCAGGTCCTGGATTTTCGCCGGTCAGTTTCCAACCGGAATAAAAGTCGTTTTCTTTCAAAATATCGCTAAGCATACTTATTGCTGTACCACTGGGTGCATCAAGCTTTTGGGTATGATGAGTTTCTTCAGCCGATATCATATATTCAGGATATTGCGACATGAGTTTTGCCAGGTATTTATTTACTGCAAAAAACAGGTTTACACCGATACTGAAGTTTGACGCGTAGAACAGGCTTCCATTACTTTTTTCACAATATTTCTGAATTTCAGGCAGTTTACCCATCCATCCGGTGGTACCTGTAACAACAGGAATGCCCAGATCCATAAGCTTCCTTAGATTTTCAACAACCACACCCGGCGATGTAAATTCAATGGCTACATCGGCAGTTTTTAATTCTTTTGCAAATTTCTGCCAGTCATCAGGATTATCAATTATAGCAACTATATCCATATTCATTGATGTGGCAAATTTTTCAATCTCATGCCCCATTTTTCCATAACCAATGATGGCAATTTTCAGCGACTTCTCCATAACAACATAAAAAAATTAAAACCGGAAAGTAAATCTCAGACCGGCAAATGAGTTCAATCCTGCATTTGTTGGATTCACACCAGGAAATACAACAGGATGAAGTTTCATGCCGAGGTCCTCTCCTACGTCAAAATCCAGAAGATGTGCATCAACAGTAGCATCAAGAATATTTAATACATAGAGAGCTGCTCCAAGGATGTAGGTGATTTCCAAATTCCGTCGGTAAAAATTGGTTGCCCGCTGCAACTGGTCGGATGAATAAAAAGGAAATTCATCTACAGTATTTGGATTTCCGTCTACTCTAGCAACATAGGCACGCCTGAAAGCCTGATACTCAGTATTGTTAAATCTTACAAAATAAGCAACAGCACCAAACCCGGCATAAACAATCGGTATTTTCCAGTATCTTCCATTATAGGCCTGCCCAAGTCCCGGCAGGGTTGCTGATAGCATGGTAGCTTTTAATGGTGAATGCTTCTCTTCCAAAGCTTTTTCCTTTTCTGGTTCTGGTTCTCTTAATCTTACTGGTTCTCTTACAGGCTCTTGTTCCCTGATTTCACCATCAGGTAGTTCATAAGGCACAGGTTGAGCAGGCAGAGTATCCTGTACTTCAACTGCTCCTGTCCCCCGACGGGACGCAGGAGGAATAGTATCGTTGGAAAAAAGATTTTCAGATGCAGTGGAAGCATTGGAAAAAAAGAAACATGCAACTAACAAAATCAAGCCTGATAAATTTGAGCCTGGCATTTTTATTATGGGATTTTTTCTGTAAAAAAGCAGTTTCTTGTTTTCCTCCATCTAGAGTATAATCTTATTTCTGAACCAGCTTCAGAATTCGTTCCAGATCTTCTTCTGAAGAAAAATTGATAACAATAGCACCTTTACCACCTGTGCGGGTTTTCACCTGAACTTTCGATCCGTAAAAATCAGAAAGAGACTTTTGCAGATCCATATATTTTTTATTATTTCCGGCTTTAGATACTTTCTTATTAACGGGTTCTTCATCATTTTCGTCTGTTTCGGCGAGATTTTTTACAATTTCCTCTACATCTCTTACCGATAATCCCTGGGCCATGATATCATGAAAAATATCAAGCTGGGTCTGCACATTATCTATTGATACCAAAGCCCTTGCGTGTCCCATGCTGATGAGTTCCTGCCTCAGTCCTATCTGTATCTCGCCCGGCAGTTTGAGCAACCTGAGATGATTTGAAATGGATGGCCTGGATTTACCCAGTCGCTCAGAAAGTACTTCCTGGGTCAATTTATAATCTTCTATGAGTTGCTGGTAGCCCATGGCAATTTCAATCGGATTGAGATTCTCTCGCTGAATGTTTTCAACGATTGCCATCTCTCTCATTTCCTGATCATTGGCTGATCGGATATAAGCCGGAATTTCGGTTAAGCCGGCAAGTAATGCTGCTTTACAGCGTCTTTCACCTGAAATAAGCTGAAATTTTCCATCTTCCAGTTTGCGTATGGTAACAGGCTGAATAACACCCTGTTCTTTAATGGAAGCGGCCAGTTCCTGCAACGATTCTTCATCAAAATCGGTGCGGGGCTGAAATGGATTACTGTCAATAAGTTTTAATGGAACATGTGCAACCGTGCCAACGGCATGTAAATCTTTTTCAATGTCATAGCGGGGTTGCACCTCAGTACCCGGAGTATCAAGCAAAGCACTCAGGCCTTTCCCCAAGGCTCTTTTCTTAGCGTTCATTTTCTATTTTTATGTTTCTTTCCGATTCTTCAATTTGAGTAAGATGGTTTTTCTGCAAAATTTCGCGTCCCAGGTTCAGGTAGTTAATGGCTCCCCTTGAGCGGGCATCATGCATAATGATGGTTTCGCCAAAGCTGGGTGCTTCGCCAAGCTTTGTATTTCGCTGAATAATGGTATCAAATACAAGATCCTGGAAATGGCTTCTCACTTCTTCAACAACCTGGTTAGAAAGCCGAAGCCTGTTATCGTACATGGTTAGCAGAATGCCTTCGATTTCAAGTCCGAGATTAAGGCGCGATTGTACAATCTTAATTGTATTTAAGAGCTTACCCAATCCTTCCAGGGCAAAATACTCGCATTGAACCGGAATAATAACCGAATCGCTTGCAGTAAGAGCATTTACTGTAATCAACCCCAGTGATGGTGAGCAATCTATGAGTACAAAATCATAATTATCTTTAACCTTATCAATAACCTTTTTCATTACCCCCTCCCGGTTCGG
>JAHYJP010000285.1 GCA_019429055.1 Bacteroidales bacterium | reverse complement strand
GCTGTACTTCTTCAATCCTCGCTGTCTGCTTAAACCGCTCTTCCATTGGTTACCTCCCTTATTGAGTTGATAACCAATCATAACCGCCCTATCAAAGTTTTTCACGCACGCTTGCCGGAAAGACACGAGGAAATAGGCCCACTACTCTCGAAAGTCGTCGAAAGGGGGAAAATTATGATAAAAGTCGCGGTTATTCATGCCCATGAAGGATCTGTCGCTTGGCTTAGATTATTAGCAAAAATTTCTTCCGACGGGACTATTAAATTTATTAAAATAAGTAGCTTTGACGATAATTATTACCGGTCAAAAAAATCTTTATTTTTTATGCTAATATTTCGGATTCGAACGTTTATATTATTCCCAATTTCAGTCATAATTAAGAGTATCATTACGAAAAGATACGATAAAATAATAGTTACTAGTGACCCCTTTTATTTGCCTTTTATCGTCGTACATTGCTATCGTGACTCAAAAATTATTGTTTTAGAAGAAGATTTATATCCAGAGGCTTTAACAGTTAAAAAAATAATTAAGAAGAATGGTTTTTTTTACAAGGTAATAGAAAAAATTAATATAAATACACTAAAGAAAGCTGATTCAGTTGTATTTATTTCAAAAGGACACCATGATTTATATGTAAAGAAGTATGGATTCATTTCTAACTTCTTAATTATTTCAACGCCATCTCACTTAACTAATCCTCCGATGCCTTTATTTTCAAATAACTATAATATTATCAAGATATTGTATTCCGGGACATTAGGCCTAATGCATGATACAAGTACATTCATAAAATATTTAGTAAATGGGAATCAGTTTGATGGTTTAAACTTTATTTTCCGAACCAGTGGTGCTGGGAAAGCTTTGTTTGAAAATATAATTTTTCAAAATCATAAAGCGTTATTGACCAAGGGGATTATTACTTTGGGAGATTCGTTACCTGTTAAAGAGTGGGAGAATTTGTTAAAAGATTCACAAGTTGGTATTATATTTCAAAGTGTAGGAGCTGATCAAGTAATCTTTCCCAGTAAAGTTACGAGCATGCTAATTTCTGGAATGGCAATATTGCTTTTCGCTGAGAGGAAAGGAAGTTTAGCCTCAATGATAATGGATTCAGATTCCGGCTGGGTTATTCCGCCTAATGAAATTGAAATATTAAATGAGGCAATTTTAGAAATTAAAAACATAGACATATTAAATCGGAAGAGGCAGAATGCCTACCAGTTAGGCTTTTCGCAATTTTCAATTTCTGAAATTTCGGAAAAATGGAAGAATTTAATTATACGAGGGTAATCTCCAAAAATAAAGTCTGCTCGAATAGTCAGATATTCTTCGGGTTGATGTCTAAGTCGCTTATGGTAATTGATTAGACTACGGGAAAATCCTGAAAGAGTATTTTACTGTTAAATAAATTTTATATGGAGGTCAATACTGATAAAAACAGACTATACCGATGTAACCGAGCTTTCCGGCGACTTGGTAACCCAGGAACAAATAGACCGTATCTACCAACGTTACTACTGGGCTGGTAATTTTTGCCGTGACAAATATGTAATTGAGCTAGCCTGTGGTACAGGACAGGGCCTCGGATTTCTCGCATCTATTTCAAAAAGCTTGATTGCGGGTGATATATCAGCTCCCATGGTTGCGAGGGCCCGCGCACACTATGGAGAAAGAATCGACATACGATTGATGGATGCGCAGGATACTCAGCTTCCAGATTCCTCATGTGATGTTGTGATTCTTTTTGAGGCTATTTATTACCTGCCTGATGTAGAGAAGTTCATCATAGAATGTCGCCGAATTCTTAGGACTGGTGGCTATCTACTGCTTGCGACTGCAAATAAAGACTTGTACGATTTTAATCCAAGCCCCTACAGTTTCACCTATTATGGTGTGGTTGAAATGGGTGATTGGTTAGCTCGCAAGGGGTTTAGTTGCCAATTCTTTGGTGGTACGCCCGTGGGATCCGTTACTTTACGACAGCGATTGCTACGTCCAGTCAAGGCCTTTGCGGTTCGTTTCAATTTAATTCCAGATACGATGGCTACTAAAAAAATTATAAAGCGTTTTATATTTGGTCGACTTGTGCCAATGCCTGACGAAATAGCGGCCGGTATTAGAGAGATTCCACTACAGGCGTTGGTTGCAGGGGTAGCAAATACAACCCATAAAGTAATTTATTGTGCAGCGCGGAAATATGGATAGCCTCTTAACCCTACAACGATATATAATTTAATAAACTATTGACAAATAAGCCTGACTCTGTTACTTGTTTTTCAAAAACATGAACAGGAGGTGGGCCATGATTCCGGAAGATCGAGTTTATGATGGTAGCTTTCCCATACCGAAAATGTTGATCGAAAAAGAGGATATAAGCGGGTTTAGGAAAGAATTTGAGGGCTTCCACTCCCAGTTTGCCGATTGTTTTTCCCGTGAGGAACCGCGGGAGAACTTTTATCATTACATGGCAGGCCAAATGAGCCAACTGGAAAGGAAATCGATTGAGCCGATTGCTCTGAATGTGGAGAGCGCCAAGGTACGGGCGATGCAACACTTTTTGAGTGATATCGCCTGGGAAGAGGAGCTCATTCTTTCCAAGTACCACCGCATGGTAACAGAAGATCTGGGGGATGCCGAGGGGGTGCTTCTTTTTGACGAATCGGGCTTTGTGAAAAAAGGGAATGATTCGGTCGGGGTTTCCCGGCAGTACTGCGGCAGCGTTGGAAAAGTGGAGAACAGCCAGGTCGGTGTTTATGCGGCCTACGCATCTCGCCACGGGTATTGTTTTTTGGATAACCGTTTGTTTATTCCGGAGAAGTGGTTCGGCGATGATTACGCCGAGCGTAGGAAGAAGTGCCGGCTTTCCGACGAGGTTTTTTTCAAGACGAAGCCGCAGTTGGCGGTGGAGATGCTGGAGAAAATTGTCGCCGCAGGAGTGATTCCCTTCCGATACGTGGCGGCGGATTCGATTTACGGGAACAGCCCGGAGTTTCTGGATGCCGTGGAAAAGGTTCCCGGAGTGGCGTACATTGTGGCTCTTCCCCGCGACACCCTCTGCTGGCTGCATGACCCAGCGATCATGGAGAAGTCTTACCGGTACGGTGGAGAAAAGAAGACAAAACATATCCTTTCGGAAACCGAGAAAAAACCCCTCACCTTCGAGAAGATCGCCAAGGGAACGAACGACTACTTCTGGTATCATCGTATGGTCTCCGAAGGAGCAAAGGGACCGATAACCTATGAGTTTATGA
>JAHYJP010000284.1 GCA_019429055.1 Bacteroidales bacterium | reverse complement strand
CTAAAATATACTCACGTGACAATACTCTCTTCACACCCCCTGTCTTGTTGAATATCTTCACAACAAGTTTTAACTCCGCTCTGATCGTCAAATTTGGTATTATAATAATATCCTCCTCCCGCAGAGCCACATGGAGTATAAGAGTCACAACTAACTCCTGTTCCTTCTCCAACGGCCATTGCTGTTTTCATAAGCGATTGTAAACAATGGCTATTTTCACTTTTTTGTTTGACAGAAAAGTTTAATAAACTAATTAAACAAATAATTCCGATAAGGTAACTACTCAGGTCTCTAATATGATTAATACCTCTTATTGAAAGTATATTCATTTTTACTAGTAGCAACATTGATTGCAAATCGGATTGATTCAGATGGATTTCCACCTTTCTTGATTATCGTGTCAACAACAGATCGCAATATTGCAAATATTTCTGCTCCTCTTTCAGAACGAAAGCCCCCAGAAACTTTTTGCTTTACTTTCAGGTTGCGGATTGCACGTTCCGAACCATTATTATCATATGGCACATCCGGATAAAACAGAAAGTTGAACACCTGGTTCTTTCGTTTCTTTAGCCTTTTCCTAAAAGGAATTATTTTAGAATACCTCTCTGGCAGTTGCTGGTCAATCAACTGGTCAAATTTAATGAGTAAATCACTTCTTTCTTTAAACGGCAAATCATACTGTTCGGGAGTCATTCTGTTTTTCAGATTTATTGCACTTGACAATACTTCTTTCATTTCAGTTACCCATTTGATTTTATATAATTCCTGAAGAAAGTTCAATTCTCTCAGTAGATGTGCCAGGCAAAGCTGGTGTCTTTTTGCAGGAGTTTTTAACTGTGCCGCCCATGAGTCGCTTACTAATGTTGCATGGGGTAATCCATCAGGAAAAGTTTCCAGGACTGCTGCAAATCCCCTGCTTTGGGAAATTGCGATATAAGTTGCAAGTAAAGTCTGCCAGGTCCATGCCCAGGATTTGTCTTTATTTACTTTAACACCGGTTTCATCTCCTCCGATTGTGATGGCTTTTGAAATCTCTTCTTTTATACCTTCATATATTGGAAGTACCATATTGGCTGCTTTGTTTAGCAGGTTATATATGGTGCCCTCGCTCATGGAAACATTTGTTATGCTCTTTATAAGTTCTGATAAACGATTGTAGGGTACATACTGCCGTGAACTTAAATAGGCTGTCAGAGAAATCAGATTATTACCATATTGTACAGGGGCCTTTATACCGGCTGGATAATTTGCTGTAGTGGCACATCCGCAGTTGCAATTTAATTGAAAAATATGGTGTTCAACAATACTGGCTTTAATTACTGGTATGTCTATTACTTGTCTTTTGCCAATCAGTTGGTATGTATCCGTCCGGGCATGAGCATCTTTCATAATTTTGCAAAATAATCAAACTTGCAGGCAAAAAGTAATTATGACATTAGCACAAAAAAGGTCCTCTATGCTTGAGCTTGTGGAAGCCTGGAGGGAATCAGATTCTACTCAGATTGATTTTGCCAATAAGCACAACATCTCGATTTCCAAATTCCGTTACTGGGTTAATAAAAGCCGACAACCAGATAACGAAAATGACACTGCTGGTTTTCTGCAGCTATCAAATCCCAATTTTCCAATTGGAAGTTCTGTCAATGAAATCCGGTTGCATTATCCGAATGGTACATGGCTTTCTTTACCTGCCGGAACCCCTGTTGCTGTATTGAAAACGCTGGTTGATTTATAGGCAGATGTTTTCTATTTCTTCTGCTCATTATTATCTGTACCGGGAACCCACTGATATGCGAAAAAGCTTTGATGGATTATGTGGCCTGGTCAGCAGCCGTCTTGGTAAAGATCCTCGCAGTGGTGATGTATTTATTTTTATCAATAAACAGCGTACCCTTGCCAAGTTACTCAAGTGGGAACCTGGTGGTTTTGTATTGTTTTATAAAAGACTCGAAAGCGGAACTTTTGAGCTTCCTATAACCAAAACCAACGCTCCTTCATACTCTATGGAATACAGTCAACTGGCCATGATGGTAGATGGTTTTTCTTTGAAATATACAAAAAAACGCAAACGTTTTTAGCAACAATTTTTTGTTGATAATAACACTGTATATCCTTTGATAATTAAGCCTTTGATGTGTATTTTTACATCATGTCAAAGGGCGAAACAATAACCATATCAATCCAAGAATATCAGCAGCTTTTGGAATATAAATCCGAAGTTGAACTGCTCAAGCATCAATATGCCCAGTTGCAACGGATGCTTTTTGGCAAGAAGAGTGAACGGTTTGTTTTGCATGACCCCAACCAAGGAGTGCTTTTTGACCTTCCAAAAGAAGAAATAGCTGAAAAGAAAACAGAAGAGATTACCTATACCAGGAATATAACCAAAAAAGAAAAGAAACATCCTTTACGCACACCACTTCCAGCTCATTTGCCACGAAAAGAAGAAGTAATTGAACCAGATAACATTCCTGAAAATGCACGCAGGATTGGTGAAACCATTACTGAAATACTGGAGTATACACCGGCCAATATTTATGTTCGTAAAATTATCCGGCCAAAATATATAGTTGACAGCAATGATGAGCGGACACAAATTGCAATTGCTCCAATGCCTTTGTTGCCCATTCCCAAAGGAAATGCGGGAGCCTCAATGATTGCATACATTTTGGTCAGCAAGTTTGTGGATCACCTGCCTTATTCCAGAATAGCAAAAATATTTAAACGTCAGAACCTTTATACAGCCGATTCAACTTTAGGCGGATGGGCAAATAATGCCATATCCAACTTGCTGATTTTAGCTTATGAACAAATACAAAAAGAGATTGTCAAAACCGATTACCTGATGGCAGATGAAACACCTATAGCGGTGCTAACTGAAGATAAACCCGGAGCAACTCACCAAGGATATCTTTGGGTTTATTACGATCCGGTAAGAAAAATGGTGCTTTTTGACTATCAAAAATCCCGTGGCAGGGAAGGACCAAAGTTTATTCTTAAAGATTTTTCAGGTTTCGTACAATCAGATGGATATGTAGCCTATGATAAGTTAGGAAGTTTAATTAAATTTTTAGCCTGTATGGCACATGCAAGGCGCAAATTTGACAAAGCAATGGATAACGATCCTGAGCGTGCACAAAAGATATTGATACTGATTCAAAAATTGTATGATGTAGAACGAAAGGCACGTGAAGCTGACCTTGGATTTGATGAAATTAAAATACTGCGTCAGGAAAAATCTGTGCCCGTTTT
>JAHYJP010000283.1 GCA_019429055.1 Bacteroidales bacterium | reverse complement strand
AAATCATAAGGGAAACCGGCATTATCTTGTTATTCTTGATCACAGGCAGGATCTCAATATCCGCGATCTGGAACAGCGCCTTAAGCAGGGCAAACTCACCTTTGCATCCCCAAAACGAATGAAGAAGTACCTGGGTATTGAACCCGGTTCTGTAAGTCCGCTGGCATTGATCCATGATAAGGAACGCCATGTGCATTTATTCCTCGACAAAAATCTTAAAAACAGCAGAACCATCAGTTTTCATCCCTGTATTAACACTGCTTCACTTATTATAAAGTACGATGACTTTATGAAGTTTCTCAAACACCTGGGAAACAGCTGGGAGTATGTTGAGATGTATGATTGATGGGTTTAAAGGTTTATGAGTTGATAAATTGATGATAGATGTTTTCAGGCAGTTAAACCCCGGTTGATAAAATCATTCAAAGGTTTTATCTTTTTCAATATTTCCGTAACTACTTCCACGCCTTTCGGATCGGTCAATAATTTTGTATCCAATGGTTTCGTAGCAGTGAAACTTTTAAACTTCAACAAGTCGATTGCGGGATGCTCAGCATCATAACCTTTGGGAGGGCGGGTTAATACAGCATTTTCATCACGGTCAAGGCCATGAAATGTTTTAGCAAAATCTTTTGAATTGAGTATTTCTTCCAGGTCCTCGTAAAAACCTGAGATCTCAGCCCTGATCTTTTTCAAGGCTTCACTTCCGGGCATATAAATTCCTCCCCCTGCAAATGAACCTGCCTGTTCATCAAGATGCACATAATAGGCTGCAAATTCCATCCTTTTTCCATAAGGATTCATGATAATGCTCAGATGAGTTTTGTAGGGGGTTTTGTCTTTGGAGAATCTTATATCACGATTTATACGGAAAGTACAATCTTTAACATCTAAATGCGAAAGAGTTTTATCAAATTGCTGCATTTTTAGCAAAATTTCTTCAATTAGCTGATGATAGTCTTTTTTTACCTCTTCATATCTGTGTCGGTTTTCATCGAACCATGCCTTGTGATTATTCTCTCTTAGTTCACGAAAGAATTGTAGTGTATTTTCAGTTAGCATTTTACAAGTTTTAATTTACTATTAACTTTCTATTTTTGCTTTAAGCGCTTCAATCTTTTCCGTATCGCACTCATACCATTGGTAGTCTGAAACCTGTCCATGAGAGGTAAGGCTTACACCATCTTTTGGATTCATGTAGCTCGTAACAAGCTCTTTGCCTGAGAAATGAACTTCTTTTACTCCGCTGCGGTGTATGATGTTTTTTACATTACCGGTGGTTATTCCGCCACCCGGTAAAATAATAACACGATCAGCAGCCTGCGAAACAAGGGAAATAATGGCTTCAAGTCCATCGGGTACAGATGCTTTGCCTCCCGATGTAAGTACCCGCGAAACACCACAATCAATGAGTGTTTCAAGGGATTCTGAAAGGTCAGATGTAAGATCAAAAGCCCGGTGGAAAGTAACCGGCATTTCACCTGCTGCCTCAACTACTTTTTGCATAAAATCTGTATCAATTTTGCCGGCCGGGTTTAGCGCTCCTGTTACAATGCCATCGATACCCAGCTTTTTACAGAAGGCAACGTCTTTCAAAATGATCTCTTTTTCAGCGGCATCATAAATGAAGTCTCCTATTCGTGGCCTTAGCATTATATGCACCGGGATATTGAGTTTTTCTCTTACATGCTGAATAGTGCCGGTTGATGGAGAGAGACCTCCCTCAGAAAAACCAGAACATAACTCAATCCGGTCAGCGCCTGCTTTGGCTGCAATCAAAGCTGAACCGGGCGTAAATACAGCAACTTCAAGTAGTATTTTCCCCTTTTCCATATAATGGGTTTTTAAGACTCTAAAAATACAAAAAAAAGCAGGGCTGTAATTGAAAACAGCCCTGCTTTGTCATGAAAACACTACAAAATGAAAATTATGAACTACAGCAATCTAAAACAACATGAAGATTTTTTCTTTAAAGCTGTTGCAAACCCATAAACAACATAGCTTTTTTGCTGTAATTCCATCACTTTATTATTAAGGTTTTTTAGCCCACCAAAGTGGAGTAAGAACCGCATCAGGTCCATCCAGGAATCCAACAGCCTGCTGATATCCTTCAGGGTTACTGTTTGCCAGTCCTGATGGATATCTTAAACGCTGCGGGAAGAATTCAACTCTGCTTTCCATATAGGTGCTTTGCGTAAGAGCAGGTAAATCAACCAAAGGAAGTTCAACTGCCGGGTTTTCATAAAACGGCAAACCTAGTCGACGCTGATCGTTCCACGCTTCCAGCGGCAGGTATGGCAACTGTGCCAGGTATTTCTGTGTTATAATCTTGGTCATATGGTCATTTTTCACTGTACCGTTCATGTGAAGATGATTTACAGGATAAGTCATGGTATAAGTACCTTCTTCACTGGTGTAACCATTAACATAAGTTTTGGTAACCGTGGCCGGAGGTTCAGCAGTGTGGTTCCAGCTTACTGAAGTACCAACACGGTTGTAGTGTTCACTTTGCAGATATTGATCCACGAACTCAGAAACTTCCCAATAGGTAAAGCTGGCTCTGATACCATTTTCATATGCTGTACTTGCATCCATAGGTGTATTCCAGCCTCTCAGTGCACCTTCTGCAACCAGGAAGTAAGTCTCCCAGTCTCCAAAGAAAACGCGGTGATTCTGGTTGTTGCGGAAAGCCTGGGTGAGCCTTGGATTTGCACCAATCCAGCCTGCAATCTGGTTTCTGGAACCTTTGGGTCCCCAGCTACCTAGTGAAGCAGCGTTCCAATGTCCGTGGGCATTAATAGTTACAATAACATTGCCATCGGCATCATTGAGGTTTCTTTCAGTGATAAAAGCATCTGTTGACCAGGAAGGGAAGTGACTGAAATTGGGGTTGTCAAACCAGCCGGGAATAATAAAAGCTTTGTAGGCCCGCGGGTCCATGGTCTCATGTAAACCATCAAACCAGAATCCTTCAGATGGATTATTTGTAAACTCAGGGAAGTGATCTTCAAACTTCATACCCATATAGTCTCCTGGTTTGATAAATTCGTGGAAACTCTCGGGAATCTGATCTGCAGTAGGAATTCCACCCAGTCCGATGAACAGGTTGTTCAAAGTTGCAGACAGATTTTGTGCATTCCATTCGCGTGTCATTACACCTGAAAGGTCGTCCCAGCCTGGTCTTTCCAGAACTTTGAAAACATGATCTGTGCCGGTTAAAAGTAAACCTGCCGCAGCTTCCTCAAATTCAGTCTTCGCTTTG
>JAHYJP010000038.1 GCA_019429055.1 Bacteroidales bacterium | reverse complement strand
GGGAGAAATGGGATGAATAGCAAATAGCCAAAAGAGCAACAATACCAATACTTCTTAACCTGGGATTATGGTGTTTTTTAAAGTAAATAAATATTGTTGTAAGATTAATATTCATTGAGCTAAATAATATCCTATCTTTATTTACACGAAAAACAGTTAACTCATTACAGCAAATTTCCGGAATTAAAAAGATGAGTTAAAAAACTTTTCCTCTTAATTATGGTTTGATGATTGGCAACAGCATATACCAACCCAATGATTCAAGTGAGAAATAATTTCTTTATAAAAAGTATTAAAGAACTATGGTTTTATACTTTTTGTGCCTTTCTTATATTCAATTGTATTGCATTTCAAGGTTTTTCACAGCAAGAACTTTCCTTTAGGCAACTATCTGTTAATGATGGACTTTCGCAAAACTCAGCAGTATCTGTAACCCAGGACAATGATGGCTTCTTATGGATAGCAACACAAGAAGGGCTAAACCGTTATGATGGCAAGGAATTCAGAATTTACAGGAAGAAATTTGCCGATATTACCCAGGAAACCCACCTGCAATTGGGAAAAGTTTTTGCCGACAGTAAAAACAATATCTGGATCATTCCAGACACATCAATACCCGAACTACTGGATAGAATGACAGATACATTTTATCCGGTTGATGGTGTGGAAGCGGCAAGTTGCATCCACGAAGATCCAAAAGGGAATATCTGGACAGGAAGCTTCTCGGGCCAGCTTTGCAGATGGAACGAAAACATAGGGTCTTTTGAAATGATATGGAATGATCCTTCTAAAGAAATAAAAGATTTGGAAAGTTTTGACAACCAAACCTTGCTGATCACTTTGAAAGATGGAGTGGCAGTTTTCAATACAGAAACAGCATCCATTTCTTACTTTGACCTCCCTTCTGATCAAATCTACTATTCCTCTGGTAAAGCAGACTTTAATGGTAATATATGGGTGGGAAGCCTAAACAATGGGATATGGTTTATTCCCCGTGGAGAAAATTCGGGCATGCCTGTTGAAATGTTCTTCAAAACCACCGGGATACAGTTGGATAAAAAAATGGTTTTGGATATTAACATCGATTCACAAAAAAATGTCTGGTTTGCAACCTATGGTATGGGTGCTGTTGTTTTTAACTGGAATGACAAACAATTCAAAAACTATCAATACAGCAAGCAAAATCCCCGGTCTATACACTACAATGACATCCTTTGCATATTCGAAGATTATACCCGTACCCTATGGTTTGGCACAGATGGTGGGGGGCTTAGTTTCTACGACACCTACCTGGAAAAGTTCAATTATTTTCATAACCAGCAGGTTCCGGAAAACATTAATATTGATGTTGTCAGGGCATTATTCGTAGATGAGAATAAACAAATCTGGGTCGGAACTTCAGGGAAAGGGCTCACAGAATATAATCCATCCCAAAACACATGGAAAACTTACAGCTACAATGAAAATGATCCGCAAAGCATTTCCAGTAACCGTGTAATGAGCCTGTTGGGAGATGGAAACGGAAAACTTTGGATAGGTTATCAGGATGGCGGGCTTAGCATCCTTAACTTAAACACAAGGATATTTAAACATTATGATACCCGCAGTAAAATCCCTTTGCCGGCAAATACCGTTTGGAAGATACTGAAGGACTCCAAAGAGCGATTCTGGCTGGCTACCCGGAATAACGGATTGATTCAGTTTGATCCTCAAAAAGGTGTGGTTAATCAGTTTGCACACAACCCCGTCGATCCGGAAAGCATACCTGGCAACAATATCCGGACGATAGAAGAAGATAAAAACGGAGCGTTATGGGTCGGGACAGAAAACGATGGAATTGCCAGATTCGATCCGGAAACCGCAAAATTTGTTTCGTGGAAACAAGATCCGGACAACCCCAACAGCATTGCTTCAAACAGTATCAAATCTCTTTACCCGGGAAGAAACAATATTTTATGGATCGGAACCAATGGTGCCGGCCTCAATGGATTTAATACTTCAACCCATGAAGTGTTGCGAATTACCACTGAAGATGGACTGGCCAACGATGTTATATACGCTATTTTGCCTGATAATGAAGAAAATCTCTGGTTGAGTTCTAATATGGGTATCTCAAAATTATCCATTTTATCCTACGATCCATTTTCTTATTCTATTACCAATTTCACCAATTATGACGGATTGGCGAGTGAATTCAATACGGGTGCTTACTACAAACATAGCGATGGTTCTTTGTATTTTGGCAGCCTGGAAGGTTTTTACTGGTTTCAATCCAGGGAAATCTCTTTGAATGAAACGCCACCCAAAACAGCCATTACTGATTTCCTGGTTTACAATGAACCTGCAGATACCAATAGCCCCATTGAGCTAAAGCATGATCAAAACACCATCACCATCACTATGGCAAGTCTGGTATTCTCTTCACCCAACAAAAATGAGTTCCAGTATATGTTGGTCAATCACGATCAGGATTGGATATATTCTGGTAATAATCACCAGGCAAGATATACCAATCTTCATCCGGGAGAGTATACTTTTTTGGCCAAATCAAGTAATTATGATGGCATATGGTCTGATACACCTGTTTCCTTATCTTTTACTATATTAAATCCCTGGTACAAAACACTATGGGCCAAAACCCTTTATGTTTTGGTGGTTGTTGCATTGGCATTTTGGTTTTACAGATACCTGAAATGGCGTTGGTTTATGCAGGTTAAACTGCGCCTGAAAGAGAATGAAGCTGCACGTTTGCAGGAAATCAATGAGTTCAGAAGCACCTTTTTCACCAATATTTCACACGAGTTCAGAACCCCTCTGACACTTATTGCCGGGCCGGCAGAAAGATTGCTTTCTCAGTCCGAGAATCCTATGTTTAAATCTCAGTTAAATCTGATCAGGCAAAATGCCAACAGGCTGGTGAACCTTGTGGATCAATTAATGGAAGTTTCAAGGATTAAATCAGGTAAACACAAGTTGAATGTCGAAATTGGAAATCTGTCACTGTTAATCCAAACGATCGTGGTAAATTACTACCATTTGGCCATAGAAAAAAACATAAGAATGAAGACTGATATTCCCAGCATAACAGAGGTGTGGTTTGACCAAGATAAGTTGGAGAAAATTATCGGGAACCTGATTCAGAATGCAATAAAATATGGAAGACCTGATACGGAAATTCTCATAAAAAGCAGGTTATTGGATGGAAACCTGTTATTTGTTGTTGAGAATGAAAGTAGTATTGAGTATGAACCCGAAGATATTGAAAAAATATCAGAAAAGTTCTTTCAGAAAAATGTGAAAAGTGAAGGTTATGGTATTGGTATCTCTCTTGTAAATGATTTGGTTAAGATTTGCCATGGCAATCTGAAAATTGATTTGATCGGGGAAAAAATCTTTCATGTTACTGCGACTATTCCTGTTACCAGGGATGCATACGGGCCTGAGGAACTAAAGGAAGATGAAACAGAAAATGTTAAATCACAAATTCAGGAAGTTCAACTTTCGCGGGGAGTTGCAAATAATACTCCACTCATTCTTGTAATTGAAGATAATGAATCGTTAAGAAAATTTATCATTGAGGGTTTGCAATCTCATTATCAGATATTGGAAGCAAATACCGGGCCGGAAGGACTTGCAGTTGCAATGCAAAAAATACCGGATCTTATTATTTCAGATGTTATGATGCCCGAAATGGATGGGATAGAATTGTGCAGAACCCTTAAATCAGATGAAAAGACTTCTCACATTCCCATTATTCTTCTTACTGCAAAGTCAGATGAAGAAAGCACAATCAAAGGACTGGAAGCCGGTGCTGATGATTATTTCATTAAACCGGTATCTATTGCAAAACTTCATGTTAGAATAGAAAAACTTATAGAGCTCAGAGAAAAGTTAAGGAGTATCTATAACTCAAAATTACAAGTGTCACCCAGCCAGCTTGAACTTACTTCAATGGACGAGAAGTTTCTTGAAAAGGTTCAACAGATAGTTGACAATGAGATGTGTGATGTACAATTTTCTGCAGATGATTTTGCTAAAAAAATTGGAATGAGTCGTATGCAACTTCACCGTAAACTAACAGCTCTTACAGGATTATCAGCAAATGCGTTTATCCGTGAACAGAGACTGAAAATGGCCATTCAAAAACTGAATAATCAAACTGGCTCAGTTTCTGAAATTGCTTATTCAGTTGGCTTTAGTTCACCATCATATTTTATTAAATGCTTTAGGGAAAACTACCAGATGACACCCAGGGAGTATTTAAAAAACGAGAATTTGCGGTCTTAATCTAGTTGACACAATAATCTCATAATAATGATCCGGTTGGACATCTCTTATGATAGTGAAAATTTTGGTTTATTAATACCCCTGTTTATTTTTCTGTAGAAAACCTTTACAATCAAATCTCCGTAAACTGCTCCATCACTTTTTCGTGTATGGTTTTTGAAAAATCATAAAGGTCGTCGGGCATTCTGGATGTAATCAGATTTCCATCTACTACAACAGACTGGTCAACGAAGTTTACTCCTGCTTTTATATCATATTAAAATGTAATATTATCATTTTCAAAAGATTAAAGATACAAAATCATATAGGCTAAGTCAACCAAAAACGCTACATATACATATTTCAAGTACTCTATACATGCATTTTAACAGACTGGCATACTGCACCTTATGCAAATCTTAAACTTTTAACTGCTTTTGCTTTTTTAACAGAATAAAACATCAAATTAATGATAATTTTTATCATTATCAGGCATTATTTTAACTTTGTTACACCTAAAAAAAAAATGATATGGCAGCAATTAGAAAAATAGGAGTATTAACATCCGGAGGAGATTCACCGGGAATGAATGCCGCAATCAGAGCTGTAGTAAAAGCGGGTTTACATTTTAAATTAGAAACCATTGGCATACAGAAAGGATATTTTGGGATGATACATGACCTGATGGTTCCCCTGAACAGAAATTCGGTTTACAACATCATTCACCTGGGGGGTACGATACTGAAAAGTGCCCGGAGTGATGAATTTAAAACAAAAGAAGGCCGCCAGAAAGCATATGAGAACATCAAAAAAAGAAATATTGATGCATTGGTGGTTATTGGGGGTGACGGTACTTTTACAGGAGCAAGTATTTTTGAAAAGGAATTTGATTTTCCAATAATAGGGCTGCCGGGTACCATTGACAATGATCTTTACGGCACAGATTACACCATAGGTTATGATACAGCAGTAAACACAGTGGTGAGTGCGGTAGATAAAATCAGGGATACTGCCCACTCTCACGACAGACTATTCATTATAGAAGTAATGGGGCGTGATGCCGGTTTCATTGCCCTTCGGAGTGGTTTGGCCAGCGGAGCAGAAAAAATTCTTATTCCCGAGAAGAAAACCTATGTGGATGACTTGCTCAAAGCTCTGAAAACAGGATTTCATGATGAAGATAATTCTGCTATCGTTATCGTGGCCGAAGGTTCTGAGTTTGGAGGTGCTATGGAAGTAAAAAAGATTGTTAAAGAAAATTTTCCCGATATGGATACCAGGGTAACTATTCTGGGCCACATCCAAAGAGGAGGTTCTCCATCTGCCTTTGACCGTGTTATAGCCAGCGGTTGGGGATTTCAGGCGGTAAAGGGACTGGTTGATGGCAGACACGGTGTTATGGTGGGTTCTGTAAACAGAGAAATTGTTTTCACACCTTTCAGCAAATCAATTAAGTACCACAAATCATTTAATATTGAACTGAAAAATATTGCAGAGCTATTGTCTGCCTGAGCTTATTATTAGATATACAACAAACTTATCCGTTCTACATCAATCTTTTTGGTATTTTACATTGCCGATTATGCACTACTCAGAATCAGGATAATTAGTTCTTATGAGTTCGGGATTCCTTTTAGGATTCCAAGAAATTACTCAAAGTAAGAATGTATTTCTACACTTTGAAGAATTTTCTTTCTTCACAAAACACACCTTACTATCTGGTTTTATGTCAATTACATCAAATCAAGTTTCAGTGGCACATCTGTTGCTTCTTTTGTGGCACATTAACTTTAAAAAAGAATTGACATGAAAAAGACAGCTAAGATTACATTTATGATCATCATTATGATCTGGATTGGTACGACTGTGAAAGCTCAGGGTCTTAGTATTGACAGTCCGAATTACCGTACTGCAATTGGTTTGCGAGGTGGTGAACTGGGAGGGTTAACATTTAAACATTTTACCAGTTCCGATGGTGCACTTGAGGCAATTCTGGGTCTTGGTTACAACCATCCCAGGGTTTTTGCCTTTACTCTGCTATATGAAAAGCACACGCCTGCATTTAATGTTAGCGGAATGCGCTGGTATTACGGTGGTGGCGGACACGTTACAGTAATAGGTGAACGCTCAGGCTACTACAGAAATCCATGGGGATTTCGCAGATACTATTATGAATCCAACGCCATAGGACTTGGTATCGATGGCATTTTGGGTCTTGAATACAAGATTCCTCCTATTCCTTTCGCAATTAGCTTTGACCTGAAACCATA
This sequence comes from Bacteroidales bacterium, assembly GCA_019429055.1. Lineage (GTDB taxonomy): Bacteria > Bacteroidota > Bacteroidia > Bacteroidales > UBA7960 > SKVR01. The sequence continues at coordinate 18,312 of JAHYJP010000038.1, read as the reverse complement.
CGTGGAAGTTGTTTCAGGCGGAGCAACATTCTGGTCGCTGGATCCTGCTTTGGGTATCAAACTGACTTTCTAACCTGTAAATCTCCATATACAAAAAATGCAGGGTAATATTCAGCATTTAAAAAACAACCCCCTGCATACAGAAAGCCTCCTAAAGAGAGGCTTTCTTAATTTCAAGAAATCTACCTATATTTCATATACGCTGATATCATTGAAATTTAACGCCACTCACCCGGTGTTTGATCAAATATCCTGCACCTTTCGTGCATATATCTGAAATAAAAGAAAAGTTTATAATTCAATTCTTTTCCGTAAGCAATCCTTGGGTCATAATCCAGGTAAGTTTGAGGTGCACAATCCCAGCGTCTTGAGGTTCCCAGCTTTGTATTCCATTGTTGAGCAAGCTGGCGGTTCCAGTTTTCAAGATAGCTAAGTTCATAAAAACTCATAGGTTTGGAGTTTCTCACAAACCACCTGTCAAATCCGGGATCCAGAATCAGAAGCTCGTACTCCTGCTCAGTATCCTTTTCAGCAGTTTCAAATCTTAAGGTATCAGGTGGTGCTGTAACTGACTTTGCCTGCAAAGTGTTTACTGCCATCAAGAATAAAATCAGAATGGCTAAAATTTTGAATGTTTTCATAACCTTTCCTCCTGGTTCAATTTAGGTTTCTTTATAAACTTAAAAACTACTGGCATTATTTTGTTCATTTTCAAGTTTTTAATTAACTTTTTTAACAAAAAGTCACCGGTCATTTTTTGATTAATCTCAGGTCTTTTTACCTTTATGCTTTCTTTACCCTTAAAATCATGAACGATTATTACATTAAAAGCATAATCCGCAGGCATCTGCAACCACTAAAATATGAACTATGCCGGCAAATGATTGTTCTATAAAAGTAAATCAGTAAAAACTGAAATTATATATGACAGCACAAACCAACTTAAGTGAAGGAAACCCCCTTTGGTACAAAGATGCAATTATTTATCAGGTTCATGTAAGATCATTCTATGACAGCAACGGGGACGGAATAGGCGATTTTAAGGGTTTGATTCAGAAGCTCGACTACATTCAAAGCCTGGGAGTAAATACCCTGTGGCTACTGCCATTTTATCCTTCCCCCCTGAAAGACGGTGGTTATGACATTGCCGATTTTAATGATATTCATCCTTCCTATGGAACACTGGCCGATTTCAGACGATTCGTAAAGGAGGCACACAGCAGGGGTTTGCGCATCATTACCGAGCTGGTTATTAATCATACATCCAGTGACCATAAATGGTTTCAGCGGGCAAGGAAAGCCAAACCCGGCAGTCCTTACCGCGACTTTTATGTCTGGAGCGATACCACTGAAAAATATAAGGATGCCCGCATTATTTTCCAGGACTTCGAAGTCTCAAACTGGACCTACGATCATGAAGCCAAAGCATACTACTGGCACCGATTTTACTCTCATCAGCCCGATCTGAATTTCAAGAACCCCAGGGTTCAGAAAGAAATATTTAAAATACTGGATTTCTGGTTTGAGATGGGTGTGGATGGTTTCAGGCTCGATGCCATTCCCTACCTTTTCGAAGAGGAAGGCACCAATTGCGAAAACCTGCCCCAAACCCATGAATACCTGAAATCGCTAAGAAAGTATGTTGATGACAATTACCAGGACAAACTTCTGCTGGCCGAAGCCAATCAATGGCCTAACGACTCACGGGCTTATTTTGGCGATGGCGATGAATGCCACATGGCCTTTCACTTTCCGCTGATGCCCAGGCTGTATATGGCATTGCGCATGGAAGACCGTTTTCCTGTAGTTGACATCATGGAACAAACCCCGCAGATTCCCGACAACTGCCAGTGGGCCATTTTCTTAAGAAATCATGATGAGCTAACACTCGAAATGGTTTCTGATGAAGAACGCGATTACATGTACAAAACCTTTGCAAAAGATCCGAGAAAAAGGGTAAATGTAGGGATCCGGCGGAGGCTTTTCCCGCTTTTCGGTGGCGACACCCGAACCATTGAACTCCTCAACTTTCTTTTGTTTTCTATGCCCGGAACACCCATTATTTACTATGGTGATGAAATTGGGATGGGCGACAATTATTATCTGGGTGATCGCGACGGTGTAAGAACCCCCATGCAATGGTCGCCCGACAAAAACGCCGGCTTTTCCAATGCCGACCCACAGAAGCTATTCCTGCCCGTGGTAATAGATTACAACTACCACTATACCACTGTTAATGTTGAGAATCTGGAAAAAAACCCGTCTTCCTTTCTTTGGTGGAAGCGTAGGGTTATTGCCAAAAGAAAGCAATACAAAGCCTTTGGCCGGGGAAGTATTAAATTCATCAATACCAGCAATCCCAAAGTACTTGCCTTTGTAAGGGAGTTTGAGGAGGAATCTATCCTTGTGGTGGTAAACCTCTCCCGCTACTCACAGTATGTTGAACTGGACCTGCACGATTTTGCAGGATCCACCCCCATGGAAGTATTCAGCCGTAATGACTTTCCTATGATTACGGATGATCCCTGGTCTTTCTCCATGCAATTCAAGAACTATTTCTGGTTTGAGCTGCAGAAAACCACTCAAAAAACAGAAGTTTTACCCAAAGAGTGCAAAACCATTGAAATCAGCAGTGCAGACTGGAAGATTCCTTCCGTTAAGATTCAGAACAGCATCAAAGATCTGCTTTACAATTTCATTAAGAAAAGCAAATGGTTTAAAGGGAACTCAAGAAAACTCAGAGATATAAACATAATAGATGTCTTTCCGCTCAATTCACGAATTGTCCCATCTTACCTGTTTATGATACAGATGGACCTTATTGAAGGAAACAAGGATATTTTCCTTATGCCCGTATCACTTGCACAAAACAACAGGATGTTTGAAATCAAAAGCAAAAATCCTGATGCCGTTATAGCAAATGTTACATACGATAACGATAAGGCTATCCTGTATGACGGAGTTCATGATCATCTTCTTCTGGATAAACTTTTCTCCATCATTCAGAAACGTTCAAAATTAAAAGGCATTCACGGAGAGATTGAAGGATCATCCGGCTCGCGGCTGCGTAAATTAAAGCCTGAAGAAATGCCTTTAAAGCCGCATGTGGTTACTTTCCGGAGAAACAATGCATCCATAACTTTCAGCGATAAATATTTTTTCAGGATGTACCGCAACCTGCAGGAAGGTGAAAACCCTGATGTTGAGATCATTAAAAATCTTACCAGGTATACTGATTTCCAGAACATTCCGCCTTACGTTGGAAGACTTGATTACAAACACACTGAATTTGAAGATACTTCAATTGCATTGCTGGTAGATCTTATTCCTAACGTAGAAGATGCTTGGGAAATGTTTCAGACTGCCATTGACAGCTTCTTCGACAAGGTATTAAGTGAGAAGGAAGAGATTGAGAAACTGGATTTGCTCAAAAATGATAACCTTGAGGAGATCATCGGGCCTTTCTTCCTGGAAATGACCGCCTTGATGGGGAAGCGTACTGCCGAATTGCATCATGCACTCAATTCAGTAAAAGAAGTAAAAGGGTTTGAACCCGAATCTTTTTCACTGCTTTACCAGAAATCGTTGTACCAGTCAATGAGAACTTTTGTGAAACGAACTTTTTCTCACATAAAACCTTTCATGAATGATCTGGAGCCGGAATTAAAGAATGCTATTGAGGAAGTCATTGCTGATCAGGAGCTTTATTTCTCTTATATTCAGAATATCCTCGAAAAAGGAAAGATCTCTACCTGGAAAACCCGTATTCATGGCAATTACAAGCTCGACAAACTTCTCTTCACCGGTAAAGATTTCATTTTTACCGACTTTGAAGGAGAGGTAGAACATCCGCTCAGTGTACGAAAACTTAAACACTGTCCTTTAAAGGATGTTGCTTCCATGATAAGTTCATTTTACTATGCAATTCACTCAGGTTATTCTTTCCGGGAAGAATTTTCTCCGGCAGATGAAAGCTATCTGAATAATCTTCTGGAAAAATGGTTTGAGAAAATTTCGTCCACTTTCCTGGATGCATACCTTGATGAGGCAAAAAGCTACGGATTCATTCCCGGGAACAAAGAACATACCCAGGCTTTGCTTAATTTATTCATTTTTGAAAAAGCTATTCTGGAGATTCGTAATTTCATAACCACTCAGCCCGAATCCTTAGTTGTGCCCATTGGAGCTTTGAAGAAAATCAGGAATCAAATTTCTTCCTGACTTTAAAATCACTTATGAATACTTCACTTTTGGAAAAACGCAGTCTTGGAATCAATTTCCACGATAATGCCTCCCCTACCCTAAAAGTATGGGCGCCCCATGCCCGTTCCCTTGCGCTCGAAGTTGACGGAAAAGATGAAATCCCGCTCATAAAAATGCAATATGGTTTCTGGCAGGCCCATTGTCCGGAGATAAAACCAGGCGACAGGTACAAGCTGAAAATCAACAATAAAGAACTATTTCCTGATCCGGCATCACTATCGCAGCCCGGTGGAGTTCATGACTCTTCTGAAGCAATTGATCTGAATATCATCAGAAACATCAGAGATCAAAACTGGAATGGGATTTCTACCCGCGATCTTATCATTTATGAACTCCATGTGGGAACTTTTACACCCGATGGCACTTTCAAAGCCCTTAAGAATAAACTCCCATATCTGAAAGAACTCGGCATCAATGCCATAAAAATTATGCCGGTTGCTGCCTTTCCGGGCAACAGAAACTGGGGGTACGACGGAGTTTTTCCATTTGCAGTGCAAGCATCCTATGGCGGTGCCCATGAACTGGCAAAACTGGTAAAAAGTTGTCATGAGAAGGGTATTGCAGTAATTCTGGATGTGGTGTATAACCACCTGGGGCCAGAGGGGAATTACCTCCATGCTTTTGGGCCCTATTTTACCGGAAAATATCAGACCCCATGGGGCAAAGCCATCAACTTTGATGATGCCTGGAGCGACGGAGTAAGGCAATACTTCCTGGAAAATGCGCTCATGTGGCTTCGCGATTTTCATATCGACGGACTGAGGCTGGACGCCGTGCATGCCATAAAGGATTTTGGTCCGAAACATTTCCTTCGCGAGTTGAGCGAGAATGTTCAACTCCTGAACCAGAAAACCGGCTCACAACATTTTCTGATTGGCGAATGTGACTTAAACGATATCCGTTTCATCAACCCTCTGAATAAGGATGGATACGGTCTGAATGCACAATGGTGCGATGAATGGCACCATGCAATGCATGCTTACCTGACAGGAGAAAATAACGGATATTATGTCGATTTCGGGAACCTTCAGCACCTTGTTAAATCGCTCAATCATGCTTATGTTTACGATGGCACCTATTCAAACCACCGCAAAAAAGTTTTTGGTACTTCAACAGTTGGATTGCCGGGTGAGAAATTTGTGATATTTACCCAGAATCACGACCAGGTAGGTAACCGCATGCTGGGTGACCGGCTGAGCACTTTGGTTGATCTTGAAACCCTGAAACTTGCTGCCGGTGCTATGTTTGTCAGCCCTTTTATCCCCATGTTATTCATGGGTGAAGAGTATGCAGAAGATAATCCTTTCCTTTATTTCATAAGTCATGGCGACAAACACCTTGTTGAGCAGGTTCGCAAAGGACGCAAACGCGAATTCCGCGATTTTATGAAGGACGCCAACCCTCCTGATCCGTTTGCTGAAAGTACTTTCAATCAATCAAAACTCAAGTGGGATTTTGACCGGAGTGAGCATAAGAAAAAAATGCTTGCCTTTTATCAAAAATGTATAAGACTGCGAAAAACTGAAAAACTCATGCAGCCGGGCAACCGGGATCACCTTCTGGCAAGGGAGTCTGATAAAGAGACAATAATTCTCACAAGAAAAGAAGACAAAGATCTTCTTGTAGTCGTCATGAATTTTTCTGAAAAAAAAATTCAGAAAGATTTTTCCGAACTGGAAAACTCCAGACCTGAGTTATTGCTTTATTCTGCTCACAAAGATTGGGGTGGAAATATCAGTAATGATACTATGCCTTTTCATTTAAATGATAAAAAATTTGTCGCCAACCTGGCAGAGAGATCAATAGCCATATTCAAGGTCAGCAAGTAATAGATTTTCCAAAAAGCAGAATAAACCGGAAAAGGCCTTGCCAGTTTATTCAATAACTGAAACATAACCGAAAAACTAAGAAAAAATGTATAACCCCATATCTACCTATCGTATCCAGTTTCATAAATCTTTCACAATGAAAGATCTGGAAAAACAAATCAAATACTTATCGCTGCTGGGAGCGGGCACCATTTATGCATCACCTGTTTTCAAGGCCACTCCGGGAAGCGAACACGGCTATGATGTAATTAACCCCGTTAGGTTTAATCCGGAGATCACATCAAAAAAAGATTTCATCCGTATTGCAGAGCTGTTGAAAAAGGAGAATATCGGCTGGTTGCAGGATATCGTTCCCAACCATATGGCGTTTCATCCCGGTAATTTATGGCTTATGGATGTACTGGAAAAAGGTACGCTTTCTGATTTTCATAAAATATTTGACCTGCAACCCGGGGTTCCGGGACCAGATGACCGGCTTATGGTTCCATTTCTGGGATCAGACCTTGAAAGCGCAATAAAAAACCATGAAATAACACTGGGGTGGGGAAAAGGAAATTTTACCCTTAATTACTTCGACAATGCATACCCGGTAAATTTTAAAACTTTTCATCACATCATAAAAGAACAGAAAGATTCTGTACCTGAACTGATTACCGGTCAACTCAAAAAATATATTTCCGAAGGTATCATGCCAGATAAGGTATTTTTAAATACACATTGGGAAGAAATAAAAAAGGCGTTACACGACCTTTACAAAAACAATAAAAGTATTGCCCGATTTATAGATCGAACCTTAAAGAAGTACAATTCTGAAGAAAAACTAGTGCATCATATTCACAACATTCAGTATTATGAGCTTTGTCACTGGCAGGAAACGGAAAAGCGTATCAATTTCAGGAGGTTTTTTACCGTTAATGGATTAATTTGTTTACGAATAGAAGATACGGATGTATTCGATACCTTTCACCGTCTCATATATGAAATGACCGAAAAAGGATATTTCCGGGGTTTGCGAATTGATCATATTGACGGACTTAAAAACCCCAACGGGTATCTTGAGCGACTTCGCAGCCTGACCGGCGACAATACATACATTGTAGCAGAAAAAATACTGGAAAGTGATGAAGATCTGCCCGATTTCTGGCCCATACAGGGCAATACCGGTTATGATTTTCTGGCTATGGTTAACAATCTTCTCACAAGTGTCGAAGATTATCAGAAACTGCGGAATCTTTACAGGGAAGTAACCAATATATCATCTGCTCCTTCGCAACTGATTTATGAAAATAAAAAAATGATCCTTACTACCCGCATGTATGGTGAGTGGGATAACATCAGTAAATATTTTAATGAGCTTGAATTTATCAACTACAACAAAAAAGGTGCACCCGGCAAGGAAGAAATTAAAGAAGCCATAGGTGAGTTTATGCTTGCATGTCCGGTGTATCGGTTATATCCGAGAAATTTCCCCATACAAAAATCAAATCGGAAAATCGTTGAGCAGATTTTTGAAACCGCCGAAAAAAGGAACCCTGCATTAAAACCGGCATTGGGCAAATTGAAAGAAATCATACTATGCGAAGACAAAAAAGGAGAAGCTTACTATCATAAGTTAGCCCTGTTCTTTGCGCGACTCATGCAGTTTACCGGTCCGCTAATGGCAAAAGGGGTGGAAGATACATCCATGTACCAGTACAACGCTTTTATTGCCCACAACGAAGTAGGCGATGCCATAAATGCCAGGGGTATTACCACTGATCAGTTTCACAAACAGATGACCAGGCGAAGTAAAAAGTGGCCCCTTACTATGAATAATTCTTCAACCCACGACACCAAGCGCGGAGAAGATGTAAGGGCCCGGTTGAATGTAATCAGCGAACTGGCTTCGGAATGGGAAGAAAAAGTACATGAGTGGATGCAGATGAACCAGAAAAAGAAAATTCGTCTGGATTCAGGCCTGCTTGAGCCTTCGCTTAGTGTTGAGTATTTTATTTATCAAACTCTGCTGGGTACATTCCCTTTTGATGGCAAGGCTGATGAAAAATATCTGCAACGTATCGACGAATATCTGGTAAAGGCTTTGCGTGAAGCAAAACGCAAAGTTAGCTGGCGCGATCCCGATGAGACTTATGAAAATACCGTTTGTGATTTCGTGCATAATATTCTTGACCCAAAACACGGATTTCTGAAAGCTTTTTTGCCATTTCAGCAAAAAGTAGCATGGCGCGGTATTATCAATTCACTCACACAACTTACTCTGAAGTGCACATGCCCGGGAGTACCTGATATTTACCAGGGAACCGAACTCTGGGACCTCACGCTTGTTGACCCCGACAACAGGCAACCCGTTGATTATGAGATGCGGTATAAAACTTTGCAAAGTCTTATTAAAAAGCAAAAAGCAAATCCCATTGCATTGATAAATGAATTAAAAGAACACCCGTTTGACGGACGCATTAAGCTTCTGCTTACCTATCTTTTACTCAAAGAAAGAAAAAGCAACCCTGAATTATTTAGCAAAGGAAAGTACTTGCCATTACAGGTAAATGGCCATCTTAAAAACCATATCATGGCCTTTGCAAGAGAAAACCAGGGAGACTGGGTGCTGGTTATTGTTCCTTTGATTACAGGTAATTTGTCTGAAAAAGAAGCCGGAGATTATTTTTCAGAAATTACCTGGAAAGATACACACATTTCACTTCCGGCTGATGCTCCTGCCAGATGGCTGGATATTTGCACGTTGCAGGAATTTAATTCTCAATCAAAATTGAAAATATCTGATCTGATGAAGCATAACTGGATTGGTATTATGCACAATGCCTGACAACATATTTTTCCGGAAACCCGAAAAATTTTCCCATCGTTCTATTTGGCATTACACGCCAAATTGATTATATTAGGCCAAATTAAGTGTAAAATATTCAAAAAATATTCTGGCGAAAGGAGAGTGAGAGATTATGACAAGCAAAGAGAATGACAGAAAAAATGAATTGCCCATTGATGCCCTTATTTTTGATCTTGATGGCGTAATTACCCAAACCCGCACAACCCATAAAAAAGCCTGGAAGGAGATGTTTGACCGCTTTTTTGAAAAACACCATCCCGATCAGGATTCCATGTCGGAAGAAGACTACCAGGAATATATTGACGGGAAGCCAAGATACCAGGGGGTAAAAAGTTTTCTGGATTCAAGAAATATTGATCTCCCTTTCGGGAAAACTAAAGACAAACCCGGCTTTGATACCGTTTGTGCATTGGGCAATTTAAAAAATGAAATTTTCAACGAGATCCTGGAAAAGGAGGGAGTGGAGATTTATGAGGATGCCCTTGAAAAACTCAAAAACTGGAAAAATCAAGGCATAAAAACCGCCATTGTTTCATCCAGCAAAAACTGCAAAAAGATCATCGAAGTAGCCGGTATTGAAAAACTTTTTGATACCCGCGTGGATGGAATGGTTTCGGAAGAGATGGGTCTGAACGGCAAACCCGATCCGGATATTTTTACCGAAGCCGCCCGCCGACTTATGAGCCGACCTGAAAACTCAATTGTGTTTGAAGATGCCACCTCGGGAGTGAAAGCCGGGCAAAAAGGTTACTTCGGCCTGGTGGTAGGCGTAAACCGCTTCAAAAACAAAGAAGCACTGCTTGAAAATGGTGCGGATATCACCATTGATAATTTCAATGAACTCGATTTAAATGACAAAGACCTTGTTGAAGAGTATTTCTCACGTCAGGGGAAACCCATATTTCCGGATAATAATGAAATCTTTGAAACCCTGAAAAAGAAAAAACCCGCTATTTTCCTTGATTACGATGGTACCCTCACTCCTATAGTTCCACGACCCGAAGATGCAGTAATTTCAGATGAGATGAAACAAACCCTGAAAGAACTTGCAAAAAACTTTACTGTTGCCATTGTTACCGGTCGCGACAAGGAAGATGTGGAAAACCTGGTAGGGCTTGATGAGTTGATTTATGCCGGTAGTCATGGTTACATCATTACCGGACCCGACGGGCTTTCCATGGAACATCCCGATTCCAGAAAAATCATACCCAAACTGGATGAAATTGAAAAAGAAATTGAAGATGCACTGAAGGACAAAACCGAAGGTACGCAGGTCGATCGCAAACGCTATGCAATTGGAATACACTATCGCAACGCAAGGCCCGAAGATGAAGAAATCGTTTTTGATATTGTTGATAAAATACTTGAGAAATACCCTGGCCATAAAAAGGGAGAAGGAAAAAAAATTGTGGAGATCAAACCCGATATAGACTGGCACAAGGGAAAAGCTGTGAACTGGATCCTTGATGCGCTTGAACTCTCCGGCAAAGATGATACAATCCCTATGTTCATTGGTGATGATATTACCGATGAAGATGCCTTTGAAGAAATTAAAGACAAAGGTATTGGAATTCTGGTGGGCGGACACGGACAAAAAACCGCTGCAGAATATGCGCTAAAAAATGTATTTCAGGTACGAGAGTTTTTTAACAGGCTGATTTCGATGTATAAATAGGTTGTGATGGAACGCTGATAGTTATGATGATGAGCGCAGATTGGATCTGGAATGAATATCGTCAAGTGAGTGGAGTTCAATAAAACAAGGAAAATGACAAACAACTGGACAATAACCTATAAAGGATTTGATGAAAAAGAACATCCCTTGCAGGAAGCACTTTGCACGCTCGGGAATGGTTATTTTGCCACACGGGGAGCTCTTGAAATGGAGAGAAACAAGTTCAGAAAAGAAGGCCCAGGCAAAGAGTGGAATTATCCGGGCACCTATCTGGCGTGTGGTTTTAACAGAATGAAATCACAGGTACAGGATAAGGTAATTGAAAATGAAGACCTGGTAAACTGGCCCAACTGGTTGTATCTTACCTTTAAGATCAATGATGGTGACTGGTTTGATTTGGATAAGCTTGAACTTCTTGATTTCCGGACTAACCTTAAACTCAGGGAAGGCATACTGGAACGCAGGATGAAGTTTCGTGATAAAGTAGGCAGAGAAACATCCCTTTACAGTCGTCGTCTGGTAAGCATGGATAATCCGCATGCTGCAGCCATTCAGTGGAAACTGACACCCGAAAACTGGACAGGTGAGATCACCTTACGATCAGGAATTGACGGCGACATTATCAATAATAATGTGGAGCGCTACAGCGACCTTAATCAGGATCACATTGAAGTACTCAATACCGGGCATTTTAACAATAGCAGCGTGTATCTGCAGAGCCATTCCAAACAATCCAGTATTCTGGTTGCACAGGCAGCACGAACCCTTATTTACATCGGGGATGAACAACAGCAGATCAACCAGAAAAAGATCAGGGAAAAGAATTTCGTTGCCGGAGATTTCACATTTGCCTGTCGGGAAGGCCAAACGATTATTATTGAAAAGATGGCATCTTTTTACACCTCGCGCGATATGGCTATTGCAGATCCTCTTACTGAGTCGCGCAAGCTGATTGACAGAACCAAAAGATTTGCTCAACTTGAACAACGGCACATCTCCAGCTGGGATCAATTATGGCAATTTAATGACATAGAATTAAAAACCAGTGAAGACCTCGATCAACTGGTTACGCGCCTGCATATTTTCCATCTCTACCAAACTGTTTCCTATAATAGCATCGATTATGATATCGGAATACCTGCAAGAGGCTGGCATGGCGAAGCCTATCGCGGACATATTTTCTGGGATGAGTTATACATTCAGCCCTATATTGACCTGCACCACCCGCAACTGTCGCGTTCGTTACTCATGTATCGCTACCGCCGTTTGCCCGAAGCACGATATGCGGCAAAGGAAGCAGGTTTTCGCGGAGCAATGTTCCCATGGCAGAGCGGTAGCAACGGGCGTGAAGAAACCCAGAAGATGCATCTGAACCCTGAATCGGGTCGGTGGCTGCCCGATGTATCGCACCTGCAATACCACATAAATGCAGCCGTACCATACAACGTATGGCACTATTACCAAAGTACCGGTGATATGGATTTTCTGCTCTCACATGGTGCTGAGATCATTCTGTCAACAGCATTGTTCTGGTCAAGTATTGCTGAATTCAATAAAGAAAAAGGCAAATATGAGATTTTGAAGGTTATGGGGCCTGATGAATATCACACACACTATCCCGATGCTGAGGAAGATGACCCGGGACTGAATAACAATGCTTATACCAACGTAATGGCAGTATGGGTGATTCAGCATGCCCTTGACCTGCTTGAACTGCTCGACGAAGACTGTTGCAAACATCTGGAGCAATCGGTGGGATATAATGAGAAAGACATTGAAAAATGGAAAGACTTAACCCAAAAAATGTATATTCCGTTTCTGGATAATATAATATTACAGTTTGATGGTTACGAAAAACTCAAGGAACTTGACTGGGAACATTATCATAAGAAGCATGGCCGTTCGCTGCGCCTTGACCGTATCCTTGAAGCAGAGGGCGATTCCTGCAATAATTACAAAGCAAGTAAACAGGCTGATGTTTTAATGCTTTTCTACCTTTTTTCAGCAGAAGAGCTATCAGCCCTATTTGAGAAGCTGGGTTATGATTTTTCTTCTGAATACATACCCGAGAATATTGAATACTACCGCAAGCGCACCGCACATGGCTCTACACTTAGCCAGGTAATACATGCATGGGTGTATGCCCGCTCACGGCGCGATGAGTCCTGGAAACGATTCCGTAAAGCTCTGATGAGTGATTTTAAAGATGTGCAGGGAGGTACAACCCACGAAGGAATACATCTGGGAGCAATGGCAGGAACGCTGGATTTGATACAACGCTGCTACTCAGGCCTTGAAATCAGGGATGATGTATTGTGGTTTAACCCAAGGTTGCCCGATGACATTGATGAGATGAAGTTCAATCTACGCTACAGGGGTCACTGGATGAACCTGGCAATTAACCATGACAATCTTACCATCACCTTTGATAAAGGATGGGCCAACCCGGTTACTATAGGAGTTCAGGGAGAAACCCACCGTTTTGAAACCAACGACAAAAAAGTATTTAACCTAAAATAAAAAGGACATGAGGCTATTAATCGTATCAAACCGTTTGCCTGTATCGGTAAAAAAAGAGAACAGGAAGTTTAAGTATGAAAAAAGTGCCGGAGGTCTGGTATCCGGATTAAGTGACTTCCTTAAAGGTTTGGGAAAATCTGAATCAGATATTGATGATTATATCTGGATGGGATGGCCCGGCATGACCATCGAAAAGGAAGATGAGAATTTTGTTAGGAAAACTGTTGAAAAAGAATACAAGGCATCGCCAGTTTTTCTTTCTCAAAAACTCATGGATAATGTTTACCTGGGTTTTTGCAATAAAACCATCTGGCCATTGTTTCACTATTTTCCCAATTATGCCAGTTTTGAAAATGAGTTCTGGGATGAATACAAAAAACTCAACGAGATCTTTTGCGATGAAGTATTAAAAGTGATCAAACCAGGAGATATTCTTTGGGTACACGACTACCATCTCATGTTACTTCCTGCCATGCTCAGGGAAAAGGTAAAAAATCCCATAGGGTTTTTCCTGCACATCCCTTTTCCTTCTTTTGAGATGTATCGGCTGTTTCCGAAAGAAAGCCGAAAAGAAATACTGAAAGGACTGCTGGGATCGGATCTTGTTGGCTTTCATACCCATGACTATGCACAGTATTTTCTCAGATCGGTTCTCCGTATCCTGGGAAAAGAAAACCACATGGGTACAATAAACTTTCCCGACAGGGTTGTAAAAGTGGGAACTTTCCCCATGGGTATTGAGTTTGACAAATTCCATACGATGGATGTTTCGCCTTTTCCGTCAGCTAAGCCAGGACCCGATGAACCTAAAATTATTTTATCCGTTGACCGGCTTGATTACTCCAAAGGTATTCTCAATCGTCTGCAAGGTTATGAGCTATTCCTGAAAAAACACCCCGAATGGCACGGCAAGGTATTTCTGAATATGGTGGTGGTGCCATCACGAACAGGGGTTACCTCTTACCAGAAAATCAAAAGAAGGCTGGATGAGTTAGTCGGAAACATTAACGGCAATTATGGCAAAGTAAACTGGACACCCATAATCTACCAGTATACTTCCTTCTCTCACAAGGAGCTAATTGCCCAATACCGCATGAGCGCTGTTTCACTCATTACGCCCCTTCGCGACGGGATGAACCTTGTTGCCAAAGAATACATTGCTTCATTGCAGGATCAAAAAGGAGTACTGATATTAAGTGAATTTACCGGAGCAGCCAAAGAGCTTGGAGAAACCATCATTATCAATCCTAACAACATTAATGAGATTGCCGATAGTATTGCCGAAGCACTCAGCATACCCGATGATGAACAAATCCGCAGGAATAAGCTGATGCAGAAAAGGTTGAAACGATACAATGTAACCCGCTGGGCCAATGATTTTGTTGATAGTCTGTTGGATATCAGCAGGGTTTCCAGTATTACTTCAAAAGCTAAACTTCTCAAACCCGAAATAACTGAAAAACTACTCACCAATTATCAACAAGCCAAAAACCGAATCATTATAGTAAACTACGACGGTACATTGGTTCCTATAACCCGCGATCCACAGGAAGCTAAACCTTCAGATGACATAATCAATCTTCTACAAAATTTAAATAAAACTGATGGAACCGACATAGTGATCATCAGCGGACGAAGCAAGGATTACCTGGATAACTGGTTTGGTAAAACTCCTGTTAATCTTACTGCCGAGCATGGTACATGGATACATGAAGCAAAAGAAAAAGAATGGAAACTCTTTAAACCCCTTTCAACCGAATGGAAAGAGGAAATTCTTCCCATCCTTGAATTGTATACCGATCGCTTACCAGGCGCTTATATTGAAGAACGCGACTTTTCCATATCATGGCATTATCACAAAGCCGACATTGAGCAGGCATCATTCCTGAGCAAAGAAGTAAGTGACCACCTGTTGTCCATAACCACCAATATAGGGGTACAGGTATTGAAAGGCAAGAAGATCATTGAAGTGAGCAACTCCGGCATCAACAAAGGTGAACTGGCTATGCACTGGTTACAACGGAAAGATTATGATTTCGTACTTGCCATAGGAGCAGGCTGGTCCGATGAAATGCTATTCCAGACCTTACCCGAACATGCATGGACTATTAGAGTTGGTATGCTGAAAACCGATGCCAGATACGTGCTCAGAGAACAGGAAGATGCTATGGCACTTTTAAAATGCCTTGAGAAACAATAAATTACCTGGCAGGATTCTCCTGAAGCATTACCCTTGTACGGGGTAAGCATTGGGGGTATTCCTTCTGAATAAACTCAACGAGTTTTTCTCTTACATAAACCCTGAGGTCCCATGCCTGCGGACTGGTGGCTGCACTCATTAATGCACGGATTTCAAGTGTGGTTTCCTTTGCGTCGGTAACCTGGAGTACGTTCACTTTTCGGTCCCAGTGAGGGCTGGATTCCAGCAGGCGCGTCAACTCTTTGCGCAAGGGTTCAAAGGGTATGGTGTAATCCGTATAAATAAAAACCGTACCCAGAATATCAGCAGAAGTTCTTGTCCAGTTCTGGAACGGGCGATCCAGAAAGTAGGTAGACGGAACTACCAGTCGGCGTTTATCCCATATGCGAACTACCACATAAGTAAGATTGATCTCTTCAATCCAGCCCCATTCATTTTCCACAATGACCACATCATCTAACCTGATGGGTTGGGTAATGGCAATCTGTAAACCGGCAAGTATGCTCCCCAGTGCTTTCTGAGCTGCCAGACCAATAATCAATCCTGCTATACCTGCCGATGCAAAAATACTCACACCTACACTTCGTACACTTTCGAAAAGCATCAATATAATACCAATGGAAATAATGATTATGATAAAAATGAGTATTCTTTCCAGGATGTTGTACTGGGTGTAAACCTTTCTGCTTTTCAGATTATCTGCAACATTGATATCATAGTTTTTAAGAAGCTGATTTTTAGCAACCCGAATAACAACAATTATGGCCCAGGCAATACTTACAACAAATAATACCTCTCCCAGCTTACCAACTGCTTGTGATGTTTCTTGATTCAAGTCAACAAAACCATGAATTCCAAATTGCAGAAAATTAGAAATAATAAAAATTAAAGCCGGAAAAATAAATCTTTTAACTGATTTCATATCAAATTAAATTAATTGTTGATGAGTTTTCGAAAAACGGAAAATCCGGTTGGGGAAAAATTCCCCTACCGGATTTATTGTAAGATCGAACCGGAAAACCGGCAGGTTAATTACTTTTTCCTCAGGTGCATGATTTGTACATTCCCCTGTCCGTCAGTAGAGTACCACTCCTGTTTACTTCTGCCTGATTCCACAACGATCCAGACTTTGGGAAATTGAGCATCAGGACTCATAATGGAAACAGTTTTTTCGGTATTTTCCCAACGGAATTCACTGTCGGCTGCCTGGCCTCCATGAGCGACAGCAGTGGTGAAAGACTGTATTCCACGACCGTTACTTCTGAACGTAATGGTACCGGCATTTTCAACTACTGTACTACTGCCAGAAACAGTGCGGCTTTCATACTTTTCAATATCCCATTCTGCTGATATTCTGGAAGCAAAACGTCCTTGCGCTGTGCATGATGCCAAAGCAAATGCCAGAATGATCAAAGTAATTTTTATACCCGTTTTCATAGCTCTAAAATTAAGTTTACCGAATAAATGATTGTTTTGTTTTTAGCAAAAATGCTACATATTGTAAAAGTACGAAATATTCTCAGAAAATCCATGTGAATGGTTTTATAAATCTCACGATTTACAGGGTATTTACTTTTCTTAACATTCTTCGTAATCCTATACGGACATACACAGCAATTTTAGTTTAAAAAAACGGGCCGCCACCTTTCAGCAGCGACCCGCACCAACACAAACTATTAACCAAAAACAGTTCGTTCCAATTTGTTTATCTATCTGGCTATCAGTATCCGTGTTGTATGGATTTCCCCTTCCATATTTGTAAGTCTCACCAGGTAAAATCCTTGTGGCAAACCTGCTACATCAAGTTTATATTGGTTGTAATTTACCTGTGTATCATAAACTTTCTGTCCGGTAAGATTGAAAATTTCAAGATTTCTGATGTTATCATTGCTCATGAAATTGATGATATCAGAAGCAGGATTGGGATAAATCGTAAGTTGATTTTCCCAGACATCACTTACATTATTAATGAGCAGGAAGTTGGCAATTAGTGTAAGATCTCCGGTAATGGTGATCTCATTCTCTGCCACTTCAGAAACAATGTTCTCTTCGGCATCCTGCCAGTTTACAAACTCGTAGCCTTCATGGGCAACGGCATTTACTGTTACAACTGTGCCTTCAGTGTATGTTCCGGCACCTGTTACAACACCTGCATCTTCGGGATTCACCAACAAAGTTAATGTGTACATTACAGGCTCTGAAACTACCAGGGTTACAGGTACGATTACCAGTTGTTCATTAATGGAATTATTGCTTATTCTTATATTAGCATTATATGTGCCGGGCTCGAGATCAGTAGCATCAAAGCTTACGGTAACAATTTGACTTTGCTCTTCTTCAACGGTACCTGATGCAGGATTAATGGTAAGCCACTGCGCACCATCGTACTGCAACCTGGCGCGAATATTCCAGTTAGCATTCAGGCCGTAATCAGAAAGATGTTCCCATTCTGTCGGATCCTGGGTAAGCAGGTTGCCATCTGAATTAGCCGGACCACCATCGATACCCAAAACAAAAACTCCTGCATCGTGTGTAATCATAAAACCAACCCAAAGATCTGCTCCGCTTACTTGCAGGGCTTCATCAAGTATTACAGTATTCCAGCTCGCACCTTCAGGTGTAAATACCTGTTCATGTAATAGGGCACCGGGAGTTGTGGTTGTACCTGCATCCCATACTATAAGTGTAATTTCAGAAGGGACACCACCAATATAAACATCTACTGATTCAAGAAAGTAACCACCAAAAGGAGCTACCATTTGAGAAGTATATCTTGCTGCACCATAAAAAGTACCTCCGGCAACCAGACCAATTGCATCCACGTTGGCACCGTCATAGTTAAGGATAACATTGTTTTTATCATTGGCTTTGCTCGCAGGATGGAAACCATCGGTACCTTCCTTTTTGTCAAGTTGCAGATTTCCTCTATCAGCAAATTTTGTTCTGCCTACAGGTACTTCCTGTACTTTTGCATCATCAA
>JAHYJP010000037.1 GCA_019429055.1 Bacteroidales bacterium | reverse complement strand
CTGGTGTAGCTTCCTTTATCAGTCCCATTAAAAGCAAGGGGCTGTTTTCATTGCCTGTTTTTACAATAAACCAGCCAAGTCCGGAAAGCAAGAGGATAGCAAAAAGAGCGGAAAATCTGGATATGATATTCCTTGTTCTGATTGGAGGAATAGCCGATTTCCTATTTTTCCGGAGCAGGTTTATTAATGCTGCAATAATTGAAATCATAAAAGTCAAGAACAATAGGGTGGCACCCCCAAGCAGGTGCCATTGTTTTTTGATGAACATTTGCTGTGCAAGTGTAGCGATGCGGGGATTATAGTGCATTTTTGTCACCCATTGAATGGGATGCATTTCCATTTCCGTTATGCAGTGTGCATCGGGTTCTGAATAAGGGTTGTTTAGAAAATCAGATGCAATCTTTTTGGCACATTCCGTGTCGCGTGTAAGTCCATGTCCCCGGCCTGGAAATTCAAACAGAAAGCTATTTGATAATGATTGCTTTAAAATATGCGCATAAAAGGGTGGAGTAATCGGGTCAAGACTCCCAACCAAAATCAAGGATGGCTTTTCGCTGAAAACAGGTAAGGCCTCAAGTGAATCCTGGGCGATGAAATCAATCTGTTTCATCATTAGAATTACATTGTCAAAATAATTTAAGGCGCCATGCAAAGTATCATCCGGTTCAGAATAATAGTCACTTAAAATAAGACCATTGTCATATTTTAGAACCGTGACAAACATGGCATCTGAATAATTCAGTGTTCTGTCTTCAACCCCGGGTGTAATGTTTTCGAAAATGTATTTGTTTCTGTTTTCTATTCCTTTAATTAGCCAAGGCAACGCAGGATAAAATTCCGGCATATAGATTAACTGATAAATGATCAGGTGAATGTTATAAAAATTATAATGCACAAAGCCATCAGGAGCATTTTTATGCTTAAACGTCAAGGGTTTTTCTTTCAAGGAATGCATAGCATTGTAAAACCGTTCTTCCAGATTGGGAAATGCATCCCTGCATTCAGGGCTTACTTTGCAGGCATCGAAAAATGCAGTAAGCGACTTCTGATAGGTTTTGGTCTGTTCTCCCCACATTGCATAACCCATCGGAACGGGCGAGTCCATGATGGCACAACGGACTGACTCCGGAAAATCCCGCAAATAGGTTTGCGCCACCCTTGTACCATAAGATATGCCCCATAAATTCCAAAGTCCGATACCCAAGGCAATTCTGAGCCTTTCAAGGTCCTGAACAACCGTAGATGAATTGTATTTACTGAGATTTATACCATCTGCCTTTAACTTTACAAAGCAATCGGAGAAATGCTTTAGAGTAATTTCTGTTGCTTCATTTGAAGAAAGGTTTTGAGCGGCGATTATTAACATTTCTTCCTGAAGTTCCGGGCAAAATGCCGGCTCTGAAAATCCTATTCCGCGAAAATCCATCAAAATAATATCACGGTTTTGGCTGAAAGGATGATTCGCGAATGCTTTTATTCTGTTAACAGAAATCGATTTGCCACCAGGCCCACCAGAAAGATGAATCACCGGATCCTGCTCGGGGTTACCATTTGCAGATTTGATAATTACAAAAGCAAGCTTTAACAAACGACCATCAGGATTTTCATAATCTTCAGGTACAATCAGGTGTGCAAATTGTATCCTTGATACATAAAAAAAGGAGCTGCAATCTTCAAGAAAACAATCTGTGAATTCAAGAGATGGACTATGTTTTATCGTGTCGTAATTGAAGCTCTTCCCAACTTGCGCAGTTACAATCAGCAAGATTGACCATAGAATCATTGCTTTTTTCATGGCGACATTTTTTTGATAGCTTTAATCATTCGTTGCTAAGCTTCTATCCTTTAAGTTTTTTAAAAAAGCAACCGGCAATCAGTAATAATTGTGTTGCCAATTACCGGTCGCTTCAATAAATTGAAAATGTTTATTTCAGATCCACCCTTGGCCAAATACGGTAAAGGGCACTGTTTGCGTTATCGGTAAAGTAGATGGCCCCTGAAGGACCTACGGCCAGGCCGTCGAATCCCCAGGTGGGGGGTAAGCCCTCGGGTCCTTGCATTCCAGGGCTCAAACCATCTACAACAACACTTACCGCGCCGGTAGAAGGGTCAATCCGTGAAATGCGTCCTGCTCCGGCCTCCATTACCAGCAAGTTGCCGTCAATGTCCATTGCCATGCCTTCAGGATTTGCCAGACCGAAAGCAATTGGAACCGGTGGTAACGGGGTTTTTCCTTCAAAGCAGATCTGCCACAGGATACCAGTTGCCCAGTCAGCCACCCATAGTACTTCACCATTGGTAAGAAGGCCTGCCGGCAGAAAAACATTTGCCCCATCCATGGGTAGGATCATCGCATGATCACTTGCCCAGATCACTCCACCCAAACCCAAGTCGGCTACCACAATATCATCCATAAAACGAATGGCATTTACCGGAACGGGCATGGGGTAATGTTCGAGCACCTGGTCTGATTCGGGGTTCCAGACCTGAACTGCACTGCCAAACCAGGATGAAATCACAAGGTTACTACCGTCTGCCGAGACAGTCATGGGTGTAGTCATGGAGCCTGGTTCCGGAACCAGGTATCCTTTGTAAATATTCCCTGGTTTACCGGTAAGGCCGCTGAACTCGCGAAGCCTCCAAAGATCTGCCACATATACCAGGTCTTTGCCGTCCGGTCCTTGCATAACAGCCACTCCCTGGGCATTGATCATACCCCCTGGGCTGATGGTACGTGCCTGCCCGCCTGGCAGCATCTGGACAATCCACCCATGGTCAGCGTTCGAGACATACAGTCTGCCATCAACATCGAAGGCCAGGTTGTCGAGCCCGTCCTCCAGCATAGCGATCACCGTTTTTTCTCCGGTCAGGTGGTTCACCCTGAACACCTCGCCGGTTTGATCCACTACATAAAGTGCTCCGTCGGGACCAAACCTGGTAGCAGCAGGCCATGTAAAACCTGTGGACACCACCTGTATGGTTCCATCCAACCATGGATTTGCTGAGGGAGGATCACCTGGTTCGCCAACATTTACACTGATTACCATGCCTGCTGCGAACACTGGCCCGTATAAACGCCCGTCGGGACCAAAGTCAAATGCATTCAGAAAGCCCAATGGGTAAGGGTTCTCGGGTGAGGCTTCGATAATAGGACGGGGAGGGGCAATAAGGTCAGGATCGAGTTCATAGAGCCCGTCGCCCAGAAAACAAAGGCCCACAAACAGCCGGCCATCAGGCGAGAAGGTAATGGGATTGACACCAGGGGCTACGAACTGTTTGGTTACAACCCCCCCGGGTGTCATGCGGCCCACTTCTCCAATCAAAAGATCTGTCCAGTAAACGGAGCCATCGGGGCCGAATGCAAGGTCGTCCGGACCTATTACGCCCACCTCCGGGCCAAAACGGTTAATAATCTTACCGTTTTGCTTATTCATCACAATAATCTCGCGCCCAGCTACACTGGCAATGTATAAATTGCCGTCCGGGCCAAATCTGATGCCGTTGGTGCCATGCAGGGCAGCTCCTTCGGCAATCATACGCATAACGACATTTGAGCCCGGTTTCCCGGCCTTCAGGTCAATTGAGAGTTCATTTTCCGGCTCCTGCAAGCCGAAATCTTTTTCGTCACATGCCGTAAATACCACCATAATGGCAAAAACGGCAAGAATGGAAATCAGTTTAATTTTCATAGCTTTTGGGTTTTAGTGAAAAAGAATTGCAGATTTTATCGTTACTTATAAGAATTCTCTGAATTTTCAATCTTTTGATCATTCAGATAATATTTACAATATCAAATACTAAAGGCACCAGGAGCCTGCCGAAAATCAGGTGTTTATTTTTTCCGACAGGCTCAAGGTTTGTAAAGAATATTTAATCAATTATTTCCCCTTTACCATAGTTATAGTTCCGGTCCAGTGGTGGAAGGAGTTTTCCGGATAGGAATCGCGGTTGTAATCGTCGGTATAACCACTTCCGGTGGCACCTTCAAATCTTCCTGTTCCGCCGGTAATCACAAAAGGATCGTGCCAGTAACTGTTCACATCTTCGGGGTGATGCGGCAATCTTCCATCCACAACACTTCCTCCACAAGACAAAAACAATTTATCTCCGTTTGCGGCAATAAAAATGAGGTCAGTCGGACCATATTTCGAGTCGGGCCCCTCTATTTCAGGGTCGTCGGGCCCACAGGCGCAAAAGTTAAAAAACGCTTCTATTTTTCCCATGTGCGTTGCTGTGCCTTGAGCGTCAAGCAAAACACGACAATTAAAAACTTCATCACATTCAAATCCTTCATCTCCGGGGAAAAAGAATCCAACATATTCGCCAACGAGATTGGCTTTAAATGGCAAAGTAACCTCAACCTGGGCTTTTTTTAGCTCAACGGTTTTGTCTTCAGTAAACTCATCGGTTTTGTTGCAACCTGCAACAAGGCTGACTGCAGCCATCCAAAAGAAAATTTTAAGAAGTGTTTTCATGATCCTAATTTTTTAAGTTAAACATGCGGATTTTTGTTAAAAACTATTTTTTGCCTTTTATGAGGGTAATTTCACCGGTCCAGTGATGATGCGTATAATCATCAATACTCGTGCAGTAATCATTCATTTGCAATTCACCGGAAGCTCCTTCAAACCTGCCGGTTCCCCCGGTAACGATTGCAATACTTGTCCAGTAATCCGTCACATAATCAGGATAAGCGTTTGTACCAAGAATAGCTGCACCTCCTCCGTTATAAAGAAATAATTTATCGCCATTTGCAGCAGTCAATTCAAAAGAACTGGCGGCAAATGTATAGACTGAATTTGGGATATCCGGATCGGGAGGGCCTCCGGTACAGAATGCGAAAGTTAATGTAACTTTACCCATGTGAGTAGCATTGCCGCTGGTTTCAACCACAGCACGCACGGGATAACCACCATCCAGGCATTCCAGATCATCAAATATAAGTCCAGTGATTTCTCCCAGAAGATTTACCTCGAACGGTACAGTTACCTCAACCTGCGCTTTTTTCAGGCTCATATCGTAGGGTTCTTCATTTAAACCCAATTCATCTTTTTTGTTACAGGCTGCAATGATGCTGAATACAGCCATCAGCAGCAGAATTTTCCGAAGTGTTTTCATAATCTTGTTCTTTTGATTTTGAATAATAAAAAATTCCATAATTAGTCCATTAAGTGCTTCATGGGGACAAGTTTCTCTGAAATTGACCGTCCGAGGGGTACCTCGGCATTGGAAACATTCATTCCGGTGAATACATTATTTACGCCCAGATCGATGACCTTACCTTTATAGTTGCCACCAACAAATGTCCAGTTGCTGGTGGTAGGATCTAAGAAAGCAAGGCATGTTTCAAAGGTGGCAGTGGAGTAATTGTTCCCAAGAAAAAGGCCATTCTTGCTGTGATTTGCAATAAACAGGGCAATGTCTCCATGACCCCTGAACCTGTTATTTCGTATTACCATGCCTTCTGAATAATGGCTGGCAATAGCCCAATCATAACTGTCTGTCATGTTGAACTGATTATTTATTACCTGTATGGCCGTAGGAATATGATCCGAATAAAAAGATTGTATATTCCTGAAAGCCAATCCAAAATTGGACTGAGCAGTATTAAATGCATTGTCGGTGATGTTTATGATTGAAGATTTTAAAGGGATTTCTTCTTTCAAATAGTCATTATATGAATAATCATCAAGAAATAACCCAGTACCAAATGCCGATATATTAAAAGTATTACCTGCAAACAATGCTTCATTATCACGACCTTCCACTATGCCCGTTGAAAATTCTAAGTTGTTGAAAGTGTTTCCCTTGTTTTTTTCGCCAAGTACTATTTTGCTGTTTTTCAGATTCCAAAACCAAGCACCAACCCAGAATGTTTCGAATTCAGTATTGGTAACTTTAATGTCAACTTTTTGCCGGGGAACAGGCTCGCCTGTCCAGTACCTGTAGTCGTTAGCCGTCCCAAAGGCAAATCCGCAATTGTAATTGTAATTATCGCCGGGATAACCTTCGTCTGGGGCAGTTAGTATCTGGCCTTTGAAATAGACATTGTCGAGTACTACATTAAGGGACCGGGTTTCGTCGAGCGGATAATATTGAGCATTAATTGCTGAGAAATTCATCAGGGAGACAATATAACCTCTGTTAAGTCCCCCCACAGAGATTCTTCCCGGGGGTGTCTGGATGGTGAAATGACTAATCATTACATCACCACCTACAAACTTGATCAGGTCAGGATATTGACCCTTGGCAAGTATTGGGTCCAGATCCAGGTTGTTCATGGCTGTAATGATGGTTTGATTTTTCCCGGCACCTTTAAAAGAACCATAAAAGTCGCGGATTTCAAGAAATCCAAGGAAATATTCTCCCTGGCACAATTGTACTACCGAGCCCGGGCCGGCAGCTTTTGCATTGTCAAATGCCTGTAAAATGGCGGGTGTGTCGTCAGCACCGCTGGGGTTTACAATAAAGACTTCCCCGGCAGGACCTGCTTTCAGATCCATTGCCTGATCTTCTTCAATTACTATTATCTCATCCTTGTTGCAAGTGGAAAAAATGCATACACAAGCAAGAATGAAAGAAAGCATTTTCAGTTTTTTCATAATCTTTCCTCCCTTTGATTAATTATTAAATGAAATTTACCTGATCGGATTTATTGCCGGAGTGTGAGTGGGTGTATATTTACTTTTGCTATTTTAAGAGTAACATGGAAAAATCTATTATTCAGGGGGTACAAGCTTCCATCCCATTTGTTGGTTTACAGAAAGGTTATCATAATAAAGATTTCCTTCCTCTACCATTCCGTTATTTACCTTGAAAGCAAGGTGAACCCTGGAATCAATCTCTGTCCCATCCATCCTGTCATTAAAGATTATGTTACCCCATAGTAGCAACCATGCACCGTTCAGTGGAGGCCATCCATCTTCATCGTCGATGATAAATGAATAATAAATTGCATTGGCAAGATGTATGTTTTCAAATCTGCGGGCAAAATTAACCCAGTCATCAATTGTCTCTTGTCTGGTTTCTTCCCTGTTGTAGCCAGGGCCATATGACATATAGTCGGGGTGCAACCAGGTTTCCATGCCCGCTACATCTCCGGCAAAACATGCAGTGAGCATGGAATTTACGGTTTGAATATCAGCTTCAAAATTGGGATTGAGACTGAATTTTTCATAACCCGGGATTTGTTCGGGTTGTGACTGGCAGGATACAAAAAATGCTGTTAAGGTAAACAGCAACACCAGGTGGCAGAACTTTTTTTTCATAATGTGTCCTTTTAGAGTTGTGGAAACCCTTAAACCGGACACATGACCCACAATTACAGACTTTTATACATTTATGCACTGAACTCCAAAATGAAAACCTAAACGCCTTTGGCTCTCGCATCTACAGGCCCCACATAGATACATAAATAAATTTGAAATATAACTACTATATAATTCGATATAATGCTAAATTTACTACATTTAAGGGTAAAAAGTCAACACCAGACAGTAAAAGCATAATAGTCATATTCAGGTATAAAAAATTGCTATTCACAGTAAAATGTGTTAAATTAGCAGTATTATACTGCAACGAGATCCCTGGATGGAACGGTCGGATTTTCTGGATGAGGTGAGGGACGTGATCCGCAAAAGTCAGTTAAGTGAAAGCACCGAAAAAAGCTACCTTGACTGGGTTTACAGATTTATGCTTTTTCACAGCAAAAAAGATCCGCGGCAAATGGGGGAGGATGAGATCAAAGAATTTCTTGAAGACCTTCAGCAAAAAAGAAAAGTGGCTCCTGCCACCCAAAACCAGGCATTAAATGCACTCCTGTTTTTATATAAAAAGGTATTACATGTTTCGCTTGATTTTGAACTGAAGAATACCAGGCTTGAAAAACATTTGCCACTGGTATTGAGCCGGGAGGAGGTGAAAAGGGTTTTGGCAAATCTCCATGGCGAATTTCGATTAATGGCATCTTTGATTTACGGGAGTGGTCTACGATTGAGTGAGTGTATGAAATTGCGGATAAGAGATATTGATTTTGACCGCAAAGAAATAGCGGTTCGTTCTGTGAAAGAAGGGTTGGAAAGACATACCATAATTCCTGAAATTCTAATTCCGATGTTAATGCGGCAGGTTGAGAAAATCAGTTTAAGTCATGCAGAAAATTTACTTGAGCCGGAGTTTTCAGGTACTTTCATTTCAGATGGGACAGATGAAATAAATAAAGGTGTTTTTAAAGATCATGCATGGCAGTACCTCTTCCCGGCGAGAAAGCTCACAACAGATCCTATAACCGGTAAATTAACACAACATTATCACCACGAAAGTTATCTGCAAAAAGCATTAAAGGAAGCCGTAATAAAAGCGGGAATAACCATTCGTGCATCGTGCAGCACTTTGCGGCATTCCTTCGCTGTGCATCTGCTTGAGGATGGCTATGATATGCACACGATACAAAAATTGCTGGGGCACAAAAATATCCGTTCCACTTTGATTTATACACACATTCAGCACAAAAACCGTCTGCATGTGATCAGCCCGCTGGATGTCTTATGATATTCAGGGTTTTATCTTTTTAGGATCCCGGCAAGGGGACCGACAATAATTCCACAAATTTCCTCACATACTCATCCATTAGCTTTGATTTATACTGCATTACATAGCGCGGATGCTCCAAAGGAATGATCTTTTCAAAAAATCTAAATTCAACATTCAGTTTTTCCAGGAATTTCAGGTTTTTACCTGTACCGAGGCAATAGCAGATATCGGTATGGCAGCCCATAGATATATGGTCGCGGATAGATTGAATGGCAAAGGTTGTGATGGCTTCCTGTAACTCTTTGCTGTCGTAATAATTGTAATTGACTTCGCGGTTTTTGCTGTTTAGTGTAACAAAACCCAGGGGACTGATGGAATTGATGTAAAAATCACCATAAAACTTCTCAACACCACCGTAGGCCTCAATCACTTTATACACAAATACAGAAGAAGGTTCGTGGGTGCTGGTATCAGGTATTTGCAGTCCGCATTTCTCCTGCAGCCGTTTGGTATCGGTAAAGGGCACACCGGTAACGCCGGCACCAAACCGGCCGGGATTGATTCCCAGGATAAGCCGGCGCTTCTTATTATCGCTGTAAAATTTTTTATAAAACGCTGATGAAACTTCCAGTGCATCGGGGTTTTCCCGAAAAGGATTCATTACCCTTATACCATCGGGCAAGGGAATATCGAGGTGCAATGATTTGTTATAATGAATTACTCTTTGGGCAAAGGTGGATTTGTCCATCTGATTTGCTGAAATAATAAAGATGCAGTAAATTAAACCTGATTTTTTAGCGGGCTGAATTATAATCTGCGAATTTATTGCCGGTAAACCACCGCATTGATATGCATTCCTGCACCAACGGATGCAAAAATAATGATATCACCTTCATGAATTTTGTGGTTTTCCATTTTGCCTTTCATAACCATATCGTAAAGGGTAGGTACGGTGGCTACCGAGCTGTTACCCAGTTCGTAAATGTTCATGGGCATTACATCGGCCACTTCCTGTCGCAGGCCATATTGTCTGTAAAAACGTTTGATGATTGCCTCATCCATTTTTTCATTGGCCTGGTGGAGCAGGATTTTTTTCACATCTTCCACCGGTATATCGGTTTTATCGAGTGCGGCTTTAATGGCTGGAGGCACCTGAGTTATGGAATATTCGTAAATTTTACGTCCGTGCATCTTTATGTAACGTATGCTGGGGTCACTTTCGGGGGCATTGGATTTGCCCAGGTAGAGATAATACGCCTCATCGATGGCATGGGTTACTGTAGATGATGATAAGATCCCCCGCTTGTGATCTTCCTCCCTGGCTTCCAGGATGGCAGCGCCTGCACCGTCGGAAAAGATCATGGTATCGCGGTCGTATTTGTCAACTACGCGCGAAAGGGTTTCTGATCCTATAACCAGGCATTTTTTTGCCAGTCCCGATTTGATAAATGAATCGGCCTGTATGATTCCCTGCACCCAGCCGGGGCAGCCAAAAAGAATGTCGTAGGCAACGCATGCAGGGTTTTTGATGCCAAGCTTTTGCTTAACCCTGGAAGCCAGACAAGGAAGTAAATCTGTTTGGATAGTATCCTTAATTACATCACCAAAATTGTGGGCCATAATAATATAATCAAGGGTTTCGGGATCGATACCTGAATCTTCTATGGCTTCACGGGCTGCAATGGCAGCAATTTTCGAATTGGTAAGATTTTCATCTACCCAACGTCGCTCAGCAATGCCGGTAATATCTTTAAACTTGCTTACAACCTCCTCGCCCGGGCGATCAATGGCGGTATGGTCTTTTTCAAAAAAGGTATGGTTTACAAAATCGCTGTTTTTCACCACAACGGTGGGAATATAACTACCGGTGCCGGTAATCACGGAATTCGTATAAGTCATGCGTAATCTGTTTTTGTAAGAATTCTGATTTGATGGTTCAACTGTCCGTACAAAAGTAGTAATATTTCTTAACAGGCGTTTTAAGTTTTACATATCAGTGTTATTATATATAGATTGCAGAATATGTTAATGTAATCCGATTTTTTTTGCAAAGCAAGTTGATAATATAAGCTCGTCAACCAAAGCAGTTAGGTTTGTATAAGCCTTAAAAAGAACAATAAAGGATTTTTAAATAATTCTACTTTGACACATTAAAACTTTTGGGTGTAACCGCTACGCGGTAAGATGTCTTTGGTGTAACTGTCATTTTCTACAATACTTGAACCGCTACGCGGTAATAATTGGAGCAGATATTTTTGCCTGATAAAGTATTGTAGAACTAAATATCTGGTATGATTTCTTAAAACCCTGCAGGGATTTAACTTTACAACAGAATTTTAAATGTGTCAAATTAGAAATAATGACCAAATACTGTTTTTGTATTAAAATTCGCCTGAAAATTTTTAAATTTATTATTAACTAACGTGTAATCATACTCGCCCGACGACTCCAAGTCGTTGGACGAATAGTTTTAAAAAATTGATCAACAATAATATTCCAAAATCCCTTAAGGCTCATTCAATAATTTTTTAAGAACATGATAAAAACCGATAACATAAAAAGCAAAATAAAACTTTTGGGTTATAAGTTGAAAGAAACTCAGAATGAAAAGGGCGATGTTATATTAAAAGTTTATCTCCCCATTTTATGTTTTTTAAAAATCAGATTTGCGGAAAATAAAATTAAAATTACGTCAGGGACCTATGTTGGTTTTTATTTTTATTCGCTGGAACTGACCGCTATTTTTCACTCTTTAGTTTTATCATTACTGTTGGCCTACGAAGTAATTGCAATAAATTCAGTATTTACTGTTTTCTTCCTTCTGTTTATTTTGTATTATTTGGTTTGCTTTGTTAAGTCAGAATTCCTGAGGATAATTATTATCGGATGGATTGAGAAAGAATTGGATGACAATTAAGGATGTTGATCCTATTGTAATATATGTTTTTTTTACCTAATATTCGTCTGACCGTTCCATGTCGTCCGACGAGTAACATAGTAAAAGAAAAATAACTCAACTAAAAAAATCAGAATAAGTAATAATATAATTTCCCAAAAGCATTATATTTGAAAAATATATTTTGCATTATGTCCAAAAAGAACATTA
Organism: Bacteroidales bacterium; assembly: GCA_019429055.1. Lineage (GTDB taxonomy): Bacteria > Bacteroidota > Bacteroidia > Bacteroidales > UBA7960 > SKVR01. The sequence goes on along the minus strand of JAHYJP010000037.1, from coordinate 13,414 downwards.
TATTATTGCCAAAAACCCAAAGAATTCTTGATCAGTTGGGTGAGAATATAAGACTTGCCCGGTTAAGACGAGGCTTAAGCGCTGAACTCGTTTCCCAGAGAGCTGATATCAGCAGACCAACCCTCACAGCTATTGAAAAGGGATCATCTACTGTAAGTATGGGTTCGTATCTAATGGTTTTACAGGCATTAGGTCTCGAAAAGGATTTTCTGCAAATAGCCAAAGATGATGAACTGGGAAGAAAACTACAGGATGCCAAACTTATGGTAAAAAGACGGGCCCCAAAAAGATCAGACAATGAGTAAAACCAATAAGAACAGAACGATTTACGTTTATGCAGACTGGAAAGGTTTGAATGGTCCTGTATTGCTGGGGACATTGATTTCTGATGTTATCAGGGGTAAAGAAGTATTTTCCTTTATTTACGATAATCAATGGCTTAAATCAGGAAAGGCACTTTTTCTTGATCCTGATTTACAAATGTTCCCAGGATCACAGTATTTGAATGATCAGCGCAAAAGTAACTTTGGTATTTTTCTGGATTCTTCTCCCGACCGATGGGGCAGATTATTGATGCAGAGAAGGGAGGCTGCCCTTGCTCGACAGAAAAACCAGATGCCTGAAAAACTTTTTGAAACAGATTATCTTTTAGGAGTGTTTGATGGTCATCGTATGGGGGCCCTGCGCTTTAAGTCAGACCCATCAGGTCCATTCTTGAATAACAACAAAGAATTAGCCAGTCCACCATGGACTTCTATCAGGGAACTTGAACAAATCAGCCTTCGGCTTGAAGAAGATGAAATATCAGATAACCCGAATTACATCCATTGGCTAAATATGCTCATTGCACCCGGTACCTCGCTTGGAGGTGCCCGACCCAAAGCCAGTGTAATTGATGATAGTAATCAATTATGGATTGCCAAATTTCCATCCAAAAGTGATATTTCTGATACAGGGGGTTGGGAAATGGTAACTTATTTGCTGGCAATAGAAGCCGGCATCTCTATGTCTGCCAGCATGGGCCAAAAATTTTCAGCCAGGCATCATACATTTCTTACTAAACGATTTGATCGTACCGAAATGGGTCAGCGTATACATTTTGCTTCAGCTATGACACTATTAGGATATATTGATGGGCAGGATCATACCGATGGGGTTAGCTATCTTGAACTTGCACATTTTATACAAGCACATGGAAGCAATGTTAAGAGAGATCTGCAGCAGTTATGGCGACGTATTGTATTCAGTATCTGTATTTCAAATGTGGATGACCATTTACGTAATCACGGTTTTCTCCTTTCAGACCAAGGTTGGGAACTGTCACCGGCCTATGACTTGAATCCGGTTGAAACAGGCTCGGGCTTAAAACTGAATATATCAGAAGTTGATAATTCACTTGATTTAAATCTGGCCCTTGATGTGCATGAATATTTCCGGCTCAGTTACAAAGAGGCAAAAGAAATAGTATCTCACATACAGGCAGTGGTGCGCAGCTGGCCCCCAAAGGCCAGAGCTTTAAAAATTTCTAAAACAGATCAGGAACTAAAGCAACCGGCATTCAGACAAGCCTGGGAAAAACTTTCCTGAAAATCACTCGCACATACATCCCAATCCTCAGGAGAATAACACCAAATTTCAATTCATCGATAAATACCTCCCAAACGCACACAATTTATTTATAATCATTCTAAATTTTGGTTTTTATCCCCCCTAAAAAAACTGTTTATATTTGAAATCACTTAACAATTATTAACGTAAAAATTTACTGAAACAGTTTAGGTATATATAACCTGATAATTGGGCAGAGAAAACCTTTTCAGAAAAACACAAAACAGAACGTATACCTGAAATTTTAAAATTACCGGAAGAAAAAGGGGGCGGGAAACCGCATATATTAAGCTACCTTTTTTAAGCACATCCGGTGACTGGTGTGGTGCTTATGATACCCATGATATAGATTGAATTTTTTATTTCACGATAAAGAACTTTGTAATTAGTTCTGACCACTATTCGTCGGTAATTAGGATTGATATCGTCAATTTGATATTGCTTCGCGTAATAAATTGTTTCAGGGCTTTTCAGGATATCTGACCTTACATTTTTTGCTCCCTGAACAGATTTCTTTTTCCAAAATTCATAAATGGTTTTTAAATCATTTTTAGCTTGAGTTGTCCTGAAAATCTTAATATTTCGCATTACCAGTTTTCAATTTCTTTTTCAAGTTCTTCCTGTGTAATATAATCCCCTGATTCTATCTGTTTCTCGGCAACAAGCAGGCACTCGTTATATTGTTGATTTGTCAATGGTTTACCATCGGTTGTATATCCTACAACCATTTCTTCATCAAGGATATTGCTGATCTTTTCAAGTAATGATGCCTTCGATACATTCATTATCTTTTGCATTACCTTTATTTTAGTTGATTGTAAGTCCATAATTTTCAGTTTTTTTCTAACACAAATATAACAATTTAAGTCCAGTTTTTCAGCTCTCCGGGATATGATATTTGTGGGGGTTATCTTTGTTAATCTAATAGTTACATATCTGTGAAATCAATTACGTAAGGTGGATATGAAGTACAATTTGAATCGATAAACTACAAGATAATTTTGTTACTTCGTCAAATAATTCCTATTCAAGTAGGAATATTAATGTGAGAACTTCGATTTGAATCAGGAAACACATTAGCATGAAAGCATTTTCAATAATACGTTTTTGTGATAATTCACCAACATTAATTAACGTCAAATGCTGTTTTCAGACAACCCCAATCTAATTTGCTAAACACATATTAATCTTAAAATAAACAAAAGGTATGTGTAAATAATGACCTAAAAACTATTTTTATTTGGAAATATACACAAAATAATTTATATTTAATAATAGATATCTTATACAGTTTTGTCATAATATGAAATTTAATTTTGAATAAAGGCTTTATTGATATTAAGACAGTTATATACTTATGTATATTGATTTTCTGTGTAAAGAATTGGAAGAATATGGTAATACTTATCGAATCTGTTTTGATCCAGAAGAAAAAGGGGGCGGGAAACCGCAAGCGACTAAACTGCATTTCCCACCCCGGCCTCTTCCTTAAAAGAAAGGAGGTGCAACGGCAAAGTTACGAAATTTTGACAATTGACAGTTTGTTAAACTGAGTCTGTGAAAGGATATATCAGACATTTTGTTTTTCGACTTATTTTAAAAATCAAAATTTTGTTTATCATGAAAAAAATAGAAAATCAATTAGATAGAAATAAAAAATGTGAAATTCATTTGCAATTGAAAAACTTTCTTTTTATTGTTTTAGCAGTTCTCTTTTTTAATTCTTGTTCAAAAGAAAACGAAGCAATAATTGAAAGAAAATTTGATTTATCTGAAAAAGTTCTAACTTTTGATGAACTTTCACTAATTGCAAATGAAATAAAACAATTACAGACAAACTATTCCCTAAAAAGTTTTGACTTTGACACATCAGAAGAAGAAATAATGATAGTTTTACAACCATTGGTTCTAAATGGAAAACAATTACATGACGAAATAATGGATTTCATTGATTCTTCAGACGACAATTTCGGTTTAACTCCCGGAGAAATCAGCTCACTTCAAGATCTCCATGATCAACAATTAGCAGAATTAGCATATGTATTGAGTATTGTTTACTCAGACTCCAATTGGGATACTGCTCAAGTTATGGCATGCATAGGGACCGCACTAGGTATTGATGCTATTCATACTATAATAACTAATACTACTCAACTTGCTACTATTCAAGGGACAACTCAGCTGTTAAAAGTGCTTGCTAAGAGATACCTGGGTTGGGTTGGTTTAGGTGTTGCAATTTATTCTTTTGGTGTTTGCATGAATATTTGGTAATCTATGAAAGAAGAAACCATTGATCTGAAATTAAACGAGAAGATTTTTTATACCAGCCTGGTAAATCTGCTGGTTTTTATCTCGTGGGGTGTATCACTATTTCTTAACATTCTCTGGCTGTACTATTTAACATTCATAGTTAGCCTGACTAACTTTGCATTGTTAGTTTTTTTCTTTTATCAAGCCAGAGCTCAAAGGCAGTATCTGGTTAATTACAAAAGGAAAAAACTCGTCTTACTGCGAATGATGTTTGTTGCATTAGCTTTTGCGGTTTTATGTTTTGTTTCCATAAGGATGTATTGAATTGCTTAATATTCTTTCTCGTCATAACCCACTCGTCAGATGACTTCAAGTCGTCAGACGAGTCACCCTGAGAAACCAATTTCAATTCTTCGATAAAACCCAACAAACAAACACAGTTTATTTAGAAATCTTGTATTAGCATTTCAAAGGAAACACCCCACGGGCTTGAATTAGCCGCGGGGTGTTTCTTTAATAAGTTGTATTTTCTTATAATCCGCTAAAATCCACTCCACTAAAAACCATTGTGGGGGTTTGTGCGGATGAGTATGGATAGGGGTCGTTGCCGGTTTCGATGAGCTGATTCCACAGGTTTTTGAAGTTGCCTGAGATATTCATCTCATTTACTGCCTTTACAATTCTTCCGTTTTCAATCAACTGACCGGATATACCGAAGGAGAAGTCTCCCGTAGTGGAGTTGGCATTGCCACCATTGAAGGAGGTTACCAGTATGGCTTTGTTTTGTGCCCTGATGATCTGCTCCTGGTTGCGGTTGCCGTAAGCCATAAGTATGTTGGATGTGGAACCGCCGTTAGGGGTCATACCCAGCTTGCGTCCGTAATAGTTATCGATGAGATAACTGTTCAGTACACCTTTTTCAATCAGGGTTCTTTTTTGCGATGCAATGCCTTCATTGTCGAAATGGCGTGAAGCCATTCCACCCACAATAAGCGGATCGTCAATGATGGTGAGATGTTCTGACCCGATGGATTTCCCCAGCATACCATCCAGAAAGGAGTTTTTCTGCTGGATGTTGCGGGCCGACATGGGCTGGAATAAGCGAAATAATAAACCGGCAGCAATACGGTTATCCAGGATCATGGTGTACCTGCCCGATGCGATTTTTTCCTGCCCCAGTTGTTTGATCGTATCTTCCAAGGCTTTTTGGGCTACTTCATCGGATTTGGGCAGGTTTTCCAGGAAACGTTGTCCGGCCCAAAAACCACCTGATGGACGTGCACCTTTATCCATAATGCTTACCGATGCGCTGGTTCCGAAATATGTATTTGCCCATTCACCGGCAAATCCGTTGCTGTGAACGCGCACACCTTCTCCGGTATTGTCGTTGAAGCGGGCTGTTGCCGAAAGTATGTCAGGATGTCCCTGGCGGAGCAGTTGCTCGGTTTCCATAGCAGTTTGCACCCTGAACTCAGGGCTTACCTCGGCATATCCGGGGTCAACCAGCTCAAGGTTTTTCGACATATCTTCCGGGTAGAGTGACGGATCGGGAAGTACACGATCTTCGTCGGGCGACAGGTATTGGGTTGCCTCCACCGCCTCGCTGATAAAGGTTTCCAGCTGATGTTTGTTGAGATTGTTGGTAGAGTGCCCTGAATATTTGTTGTTGCGATAGATTTGCAGCGACAGGCTGTTTTCGGTAGATTCGCGGATGGTTTCCAGCTTTTGCTCTCTGACCTCCACCTGCACCGACCTGGAGCGCGATATGGCGACTGCCGCCTCTGTTGCGCCCTTTTTTATTGCGAAGTTGCTGGCCCACTGGGCCAGTTCCATACGTTCTTTATTGTTCATATCAATTGAAATGCTTTAGGTTAAAAAATCAGGCATTAACGCCTCCAACGGTAATTCTGGAAACTTTCACGGTGGGCTGACCCATGGATGCGGGTACGCCTTGTCCGCCTTTTCCGCAGGTCCAGCCGCCTTCCGACATTTCAATGTCGTCGGCAACCATAACGATATCCTGCAGCACCCGCGGTCCGTTGCCAATGATGTTTACATCCTTGATGGGGCGGGTCATGCGGCCGTTTTCAATCAGATAACCTTGTTTAACGTAGAAGGTGAAGTCTCCGGGCCCGATTCTAACCTGGCCGTTGGTAAAGGATTCTGCAAAAATTCCATACTCAACAGATTCGATGATCTCTTCCCTTTTGTGAGGGCCGTTGAGCATGTAGGTGTTGCGCATACGAGGCAGTGGCATATGGCGGAAAGATTCGCGACGCCCGTTTCCGGTGGGCTCAACACCGTAATGTTTGGCGCTGATGCGGTCGTGCAGGTAGGAGGTAAGGATTCCGTTGTCAACCATGTAGGTTTGCTTTACGTCATTGCCTTCATCGTCCATATTTATGGCACCCCGGTTATTGAGAGTAGTACCATCATCAACAATACTTACAAAAGATTCGGCAACCTTCTTGCCGATTTTGTCGCTGAAGATGGATTCGTCCCTGCGGTTAAAATCGGCTTCCATACCATGACCAATGGCTTCGTGCAGCAGAATACCCGAACTGCCCGCCGCCAGTACCACCGGCATTTCGCCTGCACGCGGTGCCACAGCATCAAAAAGGATCATGGTGCTTTCCACGGCTTCCCTGGCAATCCTGTCAAGATTGGCCTGATCGAAAAAGCTTACATCGTTTCTGCCGGAACTGCCGTATCCGTTTTGTTCACGCTGGCCATTCTTTTCTGCCACGCACGATGTGTTGAGCGAACTCATGGGCTGGTAATCACAGGCAATGATACCTTCTGAATTGGCAAACAGAATGTAAGATGTTTGATCGGAAAATGACACATTGGTTTTTACAATGGCCGGATTCAGCGAAAACACCTTGTCGTTCATGTATTGCAGGAACGGTATCTTATCGTTGATACTTACCTCTTCCCACGGACTGTTGATCTTGTAATAACCGGGAAGTTGTTTTTCTGCCAGCGGCATCACTTTCATGTGTGCGCTGCTGCTGGCAATGTTGGCAGCAGTGCGTGCAGCTGATTTCATGGAGTTGAGGGTAATGTCTTCGGTGTACGAATACCCGGTTTGTTCTCCGCTGATCACCCGTATTCCCACCCCAAAACTTACGTTGGAGAAGGCGCGGTTTACCATGTTGTCTTCCAGGGCAACGGTGTTGTTGATATTGTGCTGAAAGTACAGGTCGCAGTAATCGCCACCCCGCGATAAGCCTTCGGCAATCACATCCATGATCATCTTTTGGGTTACGCCAAAATGATTCAGATAATCATTCAGCTGGTAACTCAGTGGTGAAGTGGCCCCCGGGCCCGAAAAGCAGCCCGTTAGCATCGATGGCAGCAGAATACCTCCTGCCACAGCAATACCTCCCGTTTTCAGGAAGTCGCGTCGGTTAAATTCTTTGTTCATGCGCATTTGATTTTTTGAAAATAAAACGTTTTACAGGCGTTATTCCCGAAATTCCGGGCAGCGCCATTTTCCATGGATTTTGTAAGTATGATCGGAAAGCTGGTTAACTGATAATGAGCTTTAATTCATGTGCTGGTGTAATACGACGTCCGGCAACACCCAATTGTTACAATTTACTTTTGTTTTCCCTTTTTACTCCCGGTTTCCTTTTAATATGATTCCCTGACTGATATCCCCGGGTATCAGGCATCCAAAAATATTCATATTCAGTGAGTATAGAGATATTTCGCATGGTGTTTAACTTTTTTTTTGTTTTCACATTTTCCGGATGATCAGGAATTGATTATTGTATAATTTTACATGAGATAATATTGGGTTAAAAACATGGGAGAATTTCAATTCTGGATGTTTCTGGCAGGGCTGGGAATTTTTCTGTTTGGTATATACATGCTCGAAGATTCCATCGAAAAGTTGAGCGGGAAGGCTTTCAAGCGTATAATTCGCAGCTATACCTCCAACAATTTCAGGGCAATCGGGTCAGGAGTTTTTGCCACTGCTATACTGCAGAGCAGTTCGGCCGTAAGCCTTATGGCGCTGGCGTTTGTGAGTGCCGGTGTTATCGGCATGTCGCAGGCGGTGGGTGTTGTTATTGGTTCCAGCCTGGGTACCACGATTACCTCCTGGTTGGTGGCCAGCATAGGGTTTAAGGTAGATATAGAAGCCATTGCTTTGCCCTTTGTGGGGTTGGGGGGCTTAGGACTTATCGTTTTCGGAAAAACAACCCGTTACACTCAGATCAGCCGCCTGCTGGTTGGGTTTGGATTCCTGTTTATGGGTCTGGATTACATGAAGGAAAGTGTGGAGTTGATTTCTGGCGGTTTTGATCCTACCACACTCAGGTCTTATGGATTATGGGCTTTCATTCTATCCGGACTGGTTCTTACAGCTATTATTCAATCATCTTCGGCAACCATAGCCATTGTGCTGAGTGCGTTGTATGGTGGTTTGATATCCTTTGAGCAGGGTTCAGCAATGGTAATAGGCGCCCATGTGGGTACAACTGTAACAGTATTGCTGGGTTCCATCGGTGGGAATATTCAGAAAAAACGGGTAGCAGCAGCCCATTTGTTTTTTAAAGTATCCACGGCAATCATAGCCTGGATTATGTTGCCCCTTCTGGTTTATCTTAGTATGACCATTTTTCATTTCGAAAACGAACCGATACTGGCCCTTGCCATGTTTCATACCTTATTCAATGTGGTGGGAATTTTGATTTTTGCACCCTTTATCCAGCCATACACACATGCTATTGAAAAAATAGTAAAAGTTTCCCCTACAAATATTGAAAGGCATGTTCAAAATCTTGATGCCGAAGTGCCCGAAGGCGCAGTGGGAAGTTTTGGGATAGAACTGCAAAGGTTGCATCGACTGGTTATTCATTACAACACCGGCGTGTGGAATGTGGATGCCAATCTTATCGTTCAGCTCGAACCTCAGGATATTGAAATTGTGGGTGAAACCAGGCCCGGCAGTGAAGCACAGTATCAGATCATAAAACAACTTTATGAGAATCTGCTGGCCTATTCGGTTCGTTTGCACCGCTTATCCCTGCAACAGGAAGAAGCAGACAAACTCAATCATTACCTGTCATCCATGCGTCTTGCCATGAACTCCGTTTTTTCCATGCAGGAAGCCAGGGAATATGTGGACGAGCTGGAATCGAGCAGCAATCCCCTGATCAAATCATACTTCCACAGATACCGCAAAAATCTGCTTGAATTTTATACCTTACTTTTAAAAGAAACTCATAAAGATCTTACGGTGGTGGAGATTGGAGAGGAATTTCAAAAAATCAAGCAAAAGATCAAGGATCAGGATGAAGAGATCACCAATGCCGGCTTCCAGGATATTAAAGATGCCAAAATTGAACAGCGACATTTGTTACGCCTGTTATCGGCCCAGAGAAGTTACTACCAGTCGTGCCGGCAGGCTGCCAATGCCATCAGGGAGCTGTTGCTAAGCAAAACCATCACAGAGACAAACTGATCTTTACTGAAGGATAACCCTTCCTGTGTGGGTTTTTCCTGATTTACCGGTAATACGGTATAGATAAAAGCCACGGCTCAGCGATGATACATCTGCTGTTTCCAAATTGTTTTCAAGGTTTTTTCTTAAAACAACCCTTCCCGATACATCCACCAGTTCAAAAACAACAGGCAAATTTTCCGGGTATACACTGATGTTGAAAGAACCGCCTGCCGGATTGGGATAAACATTAACCTGCGCCTCCCTTTCAGGCTCATCGGCCGAAGTTATAATCAATGGAGTACCCCAGGTTTCATCGCCTTTTTTGTAGTAAGCCAGTTGACGACTGATTTCCTCAAAATCATAAGAACACGAATAATAGGGTCCGGCAAGTCCTTTCAGATAAAAATTTGTGGTGAAACATTGCTGTATTCATGGACGGTGCTTGAAACCGCTTATCCATCTGCATTTCAGGCCGACAATACCCATTTTTACCTGGTATCCAATGTGGGGGATGATGTAAATCTTACTCAATTGTACCTGATGAATATTGAAACGGGTGAGAAGGAATTTGTAGAAAAAGATCCTGAAAACCGTGCGGATTTTGGCGGCATGGCCATTTCTGATAAAACTCTGGATGTGCTGTTTACCTCATATACTTATGAGCGTACACAACGATTTTTCAAAAATGAAGAATTTGAAAATCATTTTAATACAGTAAAAGCAGAACTGGGCGATGTGGAGGTATCTTTTTTCAGCCCCACCAACGACGAAAATTTCTGGATGGTTAATGCATGGTCTGATACTGATCCCGGCAGTGTTTATCTTTACGATGCTGAAAACCGGGAACTTACCTTCCAGTATCAGCCTCGTCCCAACTTACCTATAGAACATCTTTCGCCAATGACCAGTATCACCTATCCTTCATCCGATGGACTTGAAATTCAGGCTTACCTGGTTCTTCCCAAAGGATTTGGAGATAAAGACCTGCCGATGGTAGTGGTTCCCCATGGCGGACCCTGGGCACGAGATTACTGGGGTTATAACAGTTACGCACAATTCATGGCTAACCGGGGTTATGCAGTGCTTCTGCCCAACTTCCGCGGTTCAACTGGTTTTGGTAAAGATTACTTCTGATCGGTTGTTACAAACTCACGGGGCGACTTCAAGTCACCCCGCGAGTAAAAACGGTAAAAAAATACAACCAGAATAACTTGTTAATATTGCGCTGCAACACCCGTGAGGTTCTCTCAACCACCGGTGTGTGCAGCGCTTTTTTCTTTTGGAAATCCTGTTCCCCGGGCGCTGCCCGGGGCTATCAATATTTTACCCTTACAGGGTAAGATTCTACAAATGTTAAGCTCCTATCGTTGTGCCATATGATTTTACTTCCGGGGTATATTGACCCTAATTTTCGGGCACCGGAAAATCACATTGTGATTTTTTAAACTGCGTCTCTGCGTCCCTGCGAGCAAAAAAACTTATTTTTCAGACCACTTTCATATTCGCATCCAGGCAGCAAAGCCGAATCACGCCGGCGGTATTCAAAAAGAACAATTAAAAACCCCGGCCTGCAAAAACAAACCGGGGCTTTTTAATTAAAAAAGATAAAACTTTACTCCTTACGACTCTCAATCAGAATACTCAGCATTTTGATTCCGGCATCAGAAATAACAGTACCTGGCCCGAAGATGCCCACAACACCTGCATCATACAGGAACTGGTAGTCCTGTGCGGGAATTACCCCACCCACAATCACCATGATATCTTCGCGGCCCAGGGCTTTGAGCTCTTCAATAACCTGTGGTGCCAGGGTTTTGTGTCCTGCTGCCAGGCTCGACATCCCCAGGATGTGCACGTCGTTTTCAACGGCCTGACGGGCGGCTTCTTTGGGGGTCTGGAATAACGGGCCCACATCCACATCAAAGCCCATATCGGCATAGGCGGTGGCAACTACTTTGGCGCCGCGGTCGTGGCCGTCCTGTCCCATTTTGGCAACCATGATGCGGGGCCGGCGGCCTTCAAGTGCAGCAAATTCATCGGCCAGGGCACGGGCTTTCAAAAAGCTGTCGTTGTTTTCTATTTCCATAGAGTATACTCCTGATATTGAACGTATAATAGCCTGGTATCGGCCAAATATTTTTTCGCATGCCATAGAGATCTCTCCCAGCGACGCACGCTTGCGGGCTGCATCAACTGCCAGCTCAAGGAGGTTTCCTTTACCGGTTTCGCAGGCTTTGGTTATGACATCCAGGGCTGCCTGAACTTCTTCATTGTTTCGCTCTGCACGCAGTTTTTTCAGACGTATGATCTGCGATTCACGCACGGCTGAATTGTCCACATCCAGAATTTCAATGGGGTCTTCTTTTTCCAGGCGGTATTTATTTATGCCCACAATGATCTCTTTTCCCGAATCAATTTTCGCCTGCTTGCGGGCAGAGGCTTCTTCGATACGCATTTTGGGCACACCGGTTTCAATGGCTTTTGCCATACCGCCCAGTTTTTCGATCTCTTCGATGTGTTTCCATGCCTTTTCGGCAATTTCTTGGGTGAGGGCTTCCACATAATAGGAGCCTGCCCAGGGATCAATGGCTTTGGTTACATTGGTTTCGTCCTGAATGTAAAGCTGTGTATTACGTGCAATTCGCGCGGAGAAATCAGTTGGCAGTGCGATGGCTTCATCCAGGGCATTGGTGTGCAGCGACTGGGTATGGCCCAGCACAGCAGCCATAGCTTCGATGGCAGTACGTGCCACATTGTTGAAGGGATCCTGCTCGGTAAGGCTCCAGCCAGATGTCTGTGAGTGGGTGCGAAGTGCCAGTGACTTGGGATTTTTTGGGTTAAACTGCTTTACAATTTTTGCCCACAACATCCTTGCGGCCCGCATCTTGGCGATCTCCATAAAGTGATTCATCCCAATGGCCCAGAAAAACGACAGGCGGGGAGCAAAAGCATCAATATCCATTCCCGCGTTGATACCGGCCCTAAGATATTCAAGTCCGTCGGCCAGGGTATACGCCAGCTCAATATCGCAGGTGGCACCTGCTTCCTGCATGTGGTAGCCCGAAATACTGATGGAGTTGAATTTGGGCATGTTCTTCGATGTGAACTCGAAGATATCGGCAATGATCTTCATGGAGGGGAGCGGCGGGTAGATATAGGTATTACGCACCATGAATTCCTTCAGAATATCATTCTGGATGGTACCGCTGAGTTTTTCCATGGGAACGCCCTGCTCTTCGGCGGCCACGATGTAGAATGCCATAACAGGCAGTACGGCACCGTTCATGGTCATAGATACCGACATTTTATCCAGCGGGATATCATCGAACAGGATTTTCATATCGAGAATGGAGTCGATGGCTACACCCGCTTTCCCCACATCGCCTACCACACGTTCGTGGTCGGAGTCGTATCCGCGGTGTGTGGCCAGGTCGAAGGCCACAGAAAGACCCTTTTGTCCGGCAGCCAGGTTGCGGCGGTAAAAGGCATTGGATTCTTCAGCGGTGGAAAATCCGGCATACTGGCGTATGGTCCAGGGTTTCATAACATACATGGTGCTGTAGGGTCCGCGCAGATATGGCGAGAGTCCGGCAGCATAATTCAGGTGCTCCATTTCCAGAAGGTCGGTATCCAGATAAACCCCTTTCACGTGGATCTGCTCCGAAGTGCACCAGTCTTTTCTGATACCATTTTCCTTCTCCCAGCTTTTCGCATCAGCTGCGGGTTTTATATCAGTCCTGTAATCAATATTTTTAAAATCAGGTCGCATATTTTTTGTGTTTTTTAAGCTATCTCGTTAAACTTCTGTCTTCTGTCTTCGGTTCCCGAATCGCCTGCGGCTCTCGGGACTAAAGGCTATCGCCTTTAGCTTCCGTCTCCTGTCTCCTTCACGCTATCCCCAGCACATCATTAAACCTTTGCAGGCTTTCCAGAGCATTGGTTCGCAAGTGGATATAATGTCCCACGCCTGCTTCATTCAACTGGTCCATAATCTCTTTGGGATTTCCTGCCACCACCACCTGGGTATCGTGTGCTTTTTCTTTGATGGCTTTGACAGCCGGGATCATTTCAGTGTATTCTTCATCGGAACTACAGAAGACA
>JAHYJP010000282.1 GCA_019429055.1 Bacteroidales bacterium | reverse complement strand
TATAAAGATTTTTATTTCTGGATGGGCAGACCGGAATTATTCAGGTATGCAAAAGGCTCGGTTTATGAATATCCCGATATATTTCCACTAATCTATCTTAAAATCAGGGTGGAGGGAGTTACTACTTTCAATAAAATAAAACACCTGCTGGTTGATGAAATGCAGGATTACACTCCGGTGCAGTACACTGTTCTGGGAAGAGTATTTCCATGCAGGAAGACTATCCTTGGTGACGCAAACCAGTCCATAATACCATATGGCTCTTCTTCTGCTTCAGAGATATCCAGGATTTTCTCCGGCGCTAATTACATGAAACTAACAAAAAGTTACAGGTCAACGTATGAAATTACCGGTTTTACACAAAAAATAATGCCCGATAAAGAGATTGAAGTAATTGAAAGACATGGAGATAGGCCTGAAATTATTAAATGTAATAGTAGAGAGTCACAAATAAAATTGTTGAAAGAGACCCTTTCAAGTTTTAAGAAATCCGGATTTAATTCACTGGGGATAATCTGTAAAACACAAAAACAGGCCGGCAGGCATTTTGAAACATTAAAAGAAGATTTTCCGGGGATCTTTTTGCTGACTTCAGAAAGTATGTCATTTAAAAATGGCATAATAATAACATCCGTTCATATGGCTAAAGGCCTGGAATTCGATCAGGTTGTTATTCCAGATGCCGACAGCAAAAATTATCACAGGCCAATTGACAGGGGATTACTCTATGTTGCCTGTACAAGAGCAATGCATAAACTTAATGTTTTTTATACTCACGAATGCTCGGGCTTTTTCCCCCGGGAATATCAAAAAACCTGAATAGAAGATCAAATAATATAATGCAAACCTATACTTTTCTTACGGGAATAGGCATGCTTTATTACCAGGTAACCAACATTAATAAGATTCCTTAATTCGCATAATTGCAGAGAAACAGTTGTTTTCTTATAAAGTACCTCGGTTTCGTTATAAATTGTCCACAATCTGTCATAAGCCCGTCTGAGACGAACTTCGCTCCTTACAATTCCGACATAAACGCTCATGATTTGCTGAACTTCCTTAAGACTCTGTGTTATCAAAACCATCTCTTCAGGATTTGTCGTCCCTTCATCATTCCAGTCAGGAACAGTATCATTTATTTTAATCTTATCAAGGAACTGCCCTGCATCTTTGACTGCCCAGTCTGCATATACAAGGGCTTCAAGGAGGCTGTTTGAAGCCAGACGGTTCGCACCATGGAGACCAGTATTGGCAGTCTCCCCGGCAGCATAAAGATTTTTAATGGATGTGCGGGCATTGGTGTCCACTCTTATACCACCGCAGATATAATGGGCAGCAGGTGTTACAGGTATTAAGTCTTTTGTGATGTCGATATTTAATGAGTGGCACTTGCTGTAAATATTGGGGAAATTCTCAATTAATCCCTCTTTACTGAGGTGCGTACAATCCAGAAAAACATATTCCTCTCCACTTTTTTTAATTTCATTATCAATCGCTCTGGCCACAATATCCCTTGGAGCAAGGCAGCCTCGTTCATCATAGTCATACATAAACTCCTTTCCATCAATAGTCCTCAGAACTGCTCCATACCCTCTCAGAGCTTCTGTGATCAGGAAAACCGGCTTTTCACCAGGATTATATAAGGCAGTGGGATGAAACTGAACAAATTCCATATTATCCACGATGCCTTTTGCCCTATACATCATTGCAATGCCATCACCTGTAGCGGTTATCGGATTTGTTGTTGTACTATAAAGATTTCCTGCACCACCAGTTGCCAGCAGAGTAACTTTTGACAGGAAAGTTTTTACCTCTCCTGACTTTAGATCAATTACATAAGCGCCATAACATTCTGTATCTGTATGATGTCGTTTCACCAGCTGACCCAGGTGGTGCTGGGTTATCAGGTCTATTGCAAAATGGTTTTCACAAACTGTTATGTCAGGATTATTTATGATCTTTTCGGTCAGCGCCCTCTGGATTTCAAATCCCGTATTGTCCTTGTGGTGCAAGATTCGATGCTCGGAATGTCCACCCTCTTTTGCCAGATCGTATTTGCCACTTTCAGTTTTGTCAAAATTGGCACCCCAGCTTATCAGTTCGTCTATTAATGGAGGAGCATGTGTAATTACCTTCCTCACCACTTCTTCATCACATAATCCGGCACCCGCTATCAGGGTATCTGAAATATGTTTCCCGAAGTTATCCTCAGGTGTAATTACTGCCGCTATTCCTCCCTGAGCATAAATAGTATTACTGTCGTTTAATTTTGCTTTTGTTACTATCGTAACCTTTCCATAATCTGAGGCTTTAATGGCCATGGATAGTCCGGCAAGGCCGGATCCTATAATTAAAAAATCTGTCTTTATCTGCATAATAAATTCTATTTCTTTAAGCACTCTGCACAATATCGGATTTCAGGACGGATTTTCAATCGTTCCATCGCTATAGTCTGCCTGCATTTTATACATACACCAAAGTCAGGATCATTAATAAACTGTAAAGACTGATTCAGTAGAGAAAGTCTGTTTTGCAGATTCCGTTCACTGGCTTCAAATATACTCTTGTTATTTATAGCATCCATTCTTGAGATGCGACCTATTGCATTATCAGGGGCAATAGGAGCCGTAAAATCCTTAAGATCATTAATTTTAAACTCAAGCTTCCTGATCTCCTCCCGGATAATATGTTCCAACTCCATCTTTTCTTTTTCTTTCATCATCTTAAAATGTAAGGAGCAAAAGTACAAAATGCTATCAGGGCAACCAAAGCACTTTTATCATTCTGTTGTAGCTATCCAACCTGAATTGTATAAAGTATTTGCATCATGGAGTGATAATTTATTTATCAAAATTGCTGAAAAATATTTCTACATTATTGGAATAGTTTCATTTTATCACATAAACTTAACTGATAATAATATCAGGGTGTCCTAATTCTAATTAAGTGTACTTTTTTAAATAGATTTATGAGAATTCTGTCATTATGGTAGTAGGGAAGGGGAGTCTATAATTGAATAAAAGCCAGGTGAATTAATTTATTTGTAACTAATCAGTACTTAGAGTGAACTAGAGTTTGGAGTGCCTAAAGTTAAAAAAATAACGTGCTATTAACATTTTGATTGTTGAAATTAACATCTGCGATTCACAAAAGAATTACATTCTTAAAAAAATGAGTACATATTAACAAAAAATATTATTAGTGTTTGATAAATAAGCGATTGCGTTCTTTGAAATAATGGAAGTCAGGGTTAGCTTTGCATTATACGACATGGAGACCTCTGATAAAATAATTATCGAAGAAA
>JAHYJP010000281.1 GCA_019429055.1 Bacteroidales bacterium | reverse complement strand
CATTTATTGATTCTGAAATTTGGACCTATGAATATTTAAAATACAGGGGACCGGAAGCAGGCTATGGCAGACATGACATATACTATGAAAGTGCTTATACATTTAATTTAAAATAAAATTAAAATACATGCCTGAGAGTCTGGGTCAAACTGAATAAAGAAATATCCGGAGAATTCGATCAAAAAGTTATTGAATTTTTCACTTCCCGTGTACTGTAGGCGAACATCACCCACAGGATACGGTTTTTTATTGTCGGACTGGTTGATAGTGCCGTGAGTAATTGTGAATGGTTTTGCTGTTGAGGCGTATCCGTCCTACTAAACCCGTCTTTCATGGCTGCAGCTGAGTGCGTAAATTTGGCGCATGAGAAAAACCCAAAGACACACCCAAGCTGAGATGTTTGCTCACGTGGAGGCCTGCATGAAGAAAAACCACCCGCAAAAAATCTATTGTACACAGCAGGGAGTGGCGTATTCAACGTTCCAGTACTGGGCAAAAAAATACCGTGAGGAATTTTCAGAAAAAGACGATCAGGATTTTACTCCAGGGTTTATTCCAATAAAAGTAGAATCGGATCCGGAGACAAGCCAGGTTCGTATTCCAGGTCAATTGCATTTTCTGTTTCCCAACGGGATACAGGTAATGTGTCCTGAGAGTGTTCATCCCGAAGTGCTGAAAACATTGCTAAATCCATAACCATGTTTGCACTTACCGCTGAAAATACCTTTCATTTATACAGCCACGCTACGGACATGCGAAAAAGTTTTGATGCACTATCGGGATTGGTTCGCAATAATCTGGGCAGTAACCCCACCGGTGGAGAGGTATATATCTTTATCAATAAGCGTCGGGATAAAATAAAGTTGCTGCATTGGCAGGGCTCCGGATATTTACTTTATTACAAGCGTCTGGAGAAAGGAACATTTGAAATTCCCCGTTATGATGCATCGATCGGAAGCATTACATTGAGCTATGCACAAATGGTGATGATCATGGATGGATTATCGATCAAAAACCTTCAAAATCGCGCACGTTACACATTGCCCAAAGCACCTGTAAATCAGGGGTAAATAGCAATTATTTTACTCTGTTTTTATCAAATTCCGACACTTTTTTTGTGAAAAACTTATCGTGATTTTCCTTCGCTGATTTGCTGTGTTTATGTAGTTTTGACACATGACAACGGCACTGGAAAAAATGACTAAAAAGCAGCTTCAGGTATTGGTTTTGGAGCAAGAGAAAAAGTTCCATGCCACTCAGGCGGAAGTACAGGCTGCACAGAAGAAGATCCAGGAAAAAGAAAACCATATTCAGGTCATCATTAAGGAGAAAGATGCCTTATTGAAGAAGCTCCAGGAGATGCTGGAGAAGTTCAGTTCAATGAAGTTCGAACTTTCCCAGCTGAAGCGCTTGATTTTTGGATCAAAACGTGAGCGTTTTATATCCGGGGCTGAAGACGGTCAAATGAGCTTACCCTTTGATATCGAAGCCGTATCCCAGGAAGATAATAGTGTAACCACAAAAGAGAAGGTGTCTTCTTTCGAGCGTCAGAGAAGAAAGAATCATCCTGGTCGCCTGACCCTTCCAGATCATCTTCCGGTGGAGGAGATAATCATAGAGCCTGAGGAAGATGTAACAGGGCTTAAGTGTATTGGTCATGAAGTCACCGATGAGTTGGAATACCAACAGGCCATTTTAAAGATCAATCGATACAAGCGGCCTAAGTATGCCAGGGAGGACAACGAAGGGGTCATCTGTGGCGAACTGCCATCGCGACCGATAGATAAAGGTATCGCCGGTCCAGGTCTGTTATCACATATCCTTGTTAGCAAATATGTTTATCATCTTCCATTCTACAGGCAGTCTCAACGTTTTAAAACTGAACACCAAATCGATATTCCCCGCTCAACGATGGGAGGATGGCAAGGCTCAACAGCCAATTTGCTGCATCTCTTACATGAAGAGCAAAAGCGACAGGTCCTCGGCCAGGGTTATCTTCAGGTAGATGAAACACCGATCCAGGTGCTGGATCCGAAGAAGAAAGGAAAGACCCACCGTGGTTATTACTGGGTGTACTACTCACCCATCCAACGCATGGTACTGTTCGATTACCAGGAAGGCCGTGGCCGGGAAGCTCCCAAAAAACTATTATCAGATTTTAAGGGTTACCTCCAGACCGATGGATACAAGGTATACGATTGGTTCGGTCAACAAAAACATATTACACTTTTAAGTTGTATGGCGCATGCCCGGCGCATGATAGAGAAATCATTGGATGATGATCAAAAACGGGCTGAATATGCCATGACCGAAATCCAGAAGCTATATCATATTGAACGTCGGGCACGCGAGCAGGGGCTGTCTGCAGAGCAGCGTCATAAACTCCGGTTAGATGAGTCCTTACCAATCATGAATGAGCTGGGAAAGTGGATGGCCGCCCAGGTCAGAACCACCCTTCCGAAAAGTCCATTCGGGAAAGCTTTGATCTATTCTGTTAGCAGATGGGACAATCTGATGAACTATCTCAAGGACGGATACCTGGAAATTGATAATAATCTGATCGAAAATTCAATCAGGCCTACGGCTCTCGGTAGGCGCAATTATTTGTTTGCCGGATCCCATGCCGGAGCACAAAGTGCTGCTATGTTCTATTCCTTTTTCGCTACCTGCAAACATAATAATGTGGATCCTTTTACATGGTTGAAAAAAGTCCTGGAAATCATCCCCGATTATCCGGCAAATAAACTCTCAGATCTCCTTCCCCAAAACCTGGACCTCTCATAAAGCTCAGAAAATACCTCATAAGTGTACTTGCTAGGACGGATACATAATAGAGGCCTGCCAAATCAATTCGCCGACAATGTCGAAGAGGAATTAGAGTTTATAAATTCCCTAACTCCAAATGCTGTTCAAAAAGTCCGAAATTGGAAAACACCGAGTGAATTTCCTTGCTGTCCACAGGATAACATACATAAGTCAATAGCTGACTATTATGAAAACCTAAAAGTAGGGAATGTATTTTCTCGAAACCAATATATGAGTACGATTGTCGAATGTTTTGCAATTTCCAATGACGAAAACAAATTGTGGATTATGTGCAAAAGTGGTGACGAAAATCCAATAAAACCTTATTCTTTGGCAGAGATAACCTATCAAAATGATGTTTTCATTCATAATAGTCTTGGTACTTTCTTCGAAAAAGGAGGTGTAGAAAAACAATTTATGCTTGCGCAAGGACTTGAATGGACTGGAGGCGATACAATTGATGATTATTGTTAAAAATAAAGAATAAACAAAAAGATCGGAA
>JAHYJP010000036.1 GCA_019429055.1 Bacteroidales bacterium | reverse complement strand
TCCAGTTCCTCCGGTTCAGGAACTTCCAGCTTGCGCAGCAACTGGAAGCTTCCGGAAAACCAGGGGATAATCTGTTAAAAATTAAATGTATATCAAAAAAAACATATATTTGCTCTATAAATCTGTAAAACCCCAAAGCCATGAAAAGACATTTACTCCTTACATTTTGTAGTTTGTTAATGGTCCTGGTGATAAAAGGGCAAAACTACCAGACAGTAAACCCCGATTTGATTTCCAGCTTTTTGAATGAAAATAATTATGTGAGTTTTATCAGGATCGATTCCACCGGTTATGAAAACAGCCTGATCTTATATCCCTTTTCCGTAAACCAGATGCTATTCGCCAATTGTTTCTCACCCCGGGCCGGTTCATGGATCGGATCGGAAATAATTATTAAGGACAATGGTTACAACATATTCCTTAATCATCAGCAGGATTCTGTTAAAATAAACACTCTGGCCACAGAAGGTGATTCATGGGTTGCCTATGGACAAACCGGACAAATGCACATTGTTGCCACGGTTGTGGAGCATGGTGTTATGGAATTCCTGGGATTGACAGATTCGGTAAAGGTGATTGCATTCCAGACATACAACTCCGATGGTGAACCTGCGGAAATGGAAGTAAATGATATGCAGCTGAAAATCAGTAAAAACTACGGCTTTGTTAAAACGCTGAGTTTTTACTACTTTCCTGAAATGAATTCATGGTACGGTTTATTAACGGAGCTGACCCTGGCAGGGCTTTCTGAACCAGAAGCCGGCGTGCAGAATTTCTCCTGGTTTGATGTTTATGACTTTCAGCCCGGTGATGTGTTGCATGTTCTCAGAAAAAACGGAACATGGATAGGAGAGGAGGACGGTTATTTTCAAATAACAGAAACACGAAAGGTTTATCAATATTTTGAACGCAATGACTATAATGACTCCATTGAGTACATTTATTCACTAACACAAATGGTACTTAAACCATGGATTGATAGTATTGAAGTGACAGAAGACACCATTACCGAAGTAATTAAACCCTACCCCGGATTCGACAAACTACCTGGTGAGCCCATTTTTGAAGAATATTCGCAGGATAATATAACTACCTATGAGTATTTCACTATGACTGCAGGCGAGCATCTTATAAAAACTTTTTCAAATTACTGGTTTCAGAGTTCTGGTGAAGATTGTTGGATTTTCATGCATTATGATGGAGTTCCTCTTACAACCTATTATATGAAAGGTCTGGGTGGTCCCTATTATCCTTATCATGCATTATTTGGTAGTTTGCTGCATCAGGAACCTGTATACTACGAAAAAGGTGGTGAAAGCTGGGGTGTTCCCCTTGATATGACCAACGTTGATGAAATTCCAATACCGGAATATGTAAAAGTTTATCCCAATCCGGTAAGGGAAATTCTTACGGTTCGTATTGATCATTATGGTTCGGAAGGTTACACACTCAGGTTATTTGATACCAACAGCCGGTTGGTCAAAACCAGGGAAATGCAACCCGGCGATAATGTGGTTAATGTTTCGCACCTGACACCCGGTTTATATTTCCTGACCATCAGCAACAGGCAGGGCATCCTGGACGCCACAAAAGTTCTGATTCAGTAGTTTTCATGATAATATGCACTACCGTGGGTATGTATTTGATACTGATATCCAGATGTCCGCCCTGATCCCTGAAATCAAGCACCCAGGCATTGAACTCTTCTTCTTCAGATGCGTATTTTGCCGAAGTTACCGTTTCGCAGACAAACTGCGCCATACTTGCTAAAGGAATGAACAATATTAACAAGGAGAATAAAAAATGATGTGTCGGATTTTTTTTCATGATCAGGATAATTTAAACATAGGGGTTTTAGCCCTGAATTAATGCTATAAAACAAGGGGAATTAGAGAATGTGCAAATGTTCTGAAATGCCATTTTTCATTTCAGGCACTAATCACTAAAAAAGCTACAATAATCATCAGAATGATAACTTTCTCGATGATCCTGCCCTTGATCAATTCAGGGCTGTTTGTTGTGGTTGAAGAATCTGTTTTCATGGGGATAATAATTGAAGTCAGAATATTGTATGATTTCATAGAATTCATTAAAATCTAAAAATATTAGCAGAATTGACTTTTTAATAGAAAAAAATGTGCCGGATAAATTACTGATCAATATATCAGCAGTTTATGTTTCTTTATTATAGAAAGTGCACCATGAAATTCGTCCAAAACAGAACATAAGTGTACGGTTTAGAACAAATTTCAATTCAAAATTTGGGGGGCAAGAAATGTCAGATAATTATTCCGTTAAACTGCTGCTGTAAAATCTTCTCCGTTTTCTTAAAATAGGATTCATCCAGGCTGAAGATCGTGATGCTAAGCGTATAAGACTGATTGGCTTCTTCTTCAATGGTTATTTTAGGTTCTTTTTTTTGTGATGACCAGGGCAGGGTAAGTATGGATGTGCGCATGTTTTCAATGGTTCTGAAAATATCAGTGTTTTTGTCTGTTGCAATCTTTATACGGAAATTATGACTCAGTAAACTTTGCGATGGATAGGATTTGAGCATAATGTTTCCCACAATTTTACTGTAAGGTATGGTTACGATCTGTCCGCTGTAGTCTTCAATCTGAAGATTACGCATGCCCATTGCAGTAATTTTTCCGGTTATACCCGCCACACTTATATGATCATCAACATGGTGTGTTTTGCCGGTTTTAAATATTACGCCTGCAGTTATATCTTTCAATGTATACCATGCAAGGTAAAGAATAATTATGATGAATACCAGCAAGGGCAGAAGAGATATCAATTGTCCGCGGCTGCTGAGATATTGTACGCTCCAGAGCAGGAAAATGATCCAGGTAATCAACTCAACTACAGGCAGGTATTTATTCAAAAATTCAACCTTCTGAAGGGGCAGCCGGATAAATTGCATCATGTATTTAAACAGTCTGAAAAATACAAATAGCAATGCACCAACCATCAGAAAAACAATGATGGAAAACTCGAATATACTGAATGATGTTGTGTCCATGTGTTTTTGGGGTTGACAGGTTTATGGGTTTAAATTTTGATGATTGTTATTACAGCAGTTCTTTTTCAATAAGCCTTTCCCTGATAAATGGGTGAAGGTTTGGGTTGAGCATAAACACTCCGGGACTGGGTTCAGTAACCATGGCAGCTCTCTTCAGGTGCATGATCTTTTCTTTAACCTGTTCGGGTGTCATTAACATGATCCGCTGAATTTTTTCGTAGTTGAGCCTTTTGTGAAGAATAAACTGAACCAGGAAAATGAGCGTTTCAGGTTTGAGCCTGTTCAGTACAGATGTGTCGGGACGTTTTGGGGCCCTCATCATCAGTGTACTTTCTTTAACATCCGTTATTGATGCCATCCAGGTTTGCAGGCTTAAACCAACATTTCCGCGGGTGTAATTGAAATAGGTATTGAAAAGCCTGGCATAATCCCATGAACGCATTTCATTCTCTTTTTTCCCTTTGTACATAAATTTAAGATTACCCGATTTATGTCGTTGCAGAATGATGTTTTTCAGCTCTTCGGCATGAAAGGGGTAGCAGTCAATGGTACTGAGCAGCCAGGGATCAATCTTTTTAAATTTATTGATGCTGTAAAAAGCATGCAGATTTACGGTAATGATAAAGAACACTTTCGACCCGAATTTTTCTATCAGCTCACACAGTAACTCAATGATTTTGAGTCCGCCCGGAGTTTTTTCCCACCATAGTTCAAGGTCCTCAAAAACAAGAACGGATCTTTCCGGTAATTCCGACATTAATTCTTCCAGGCTTAAATCCAGATCAGTGGCTTTTTGCAGAGATGATAAAAAGTCTGATTTTGATGTGGAACCGGCAAAGGGTGGTTGAATAACAAATACCGGTCGCGAAGACAGGTATTTATGACAAATGAAATTAACCATGAATGTTTTGCCCGAATTATGCTCTCCACGAACCAGCAAAGCCCCGTTATGACCCTTCTCCTGCCTGAGAATGGTTTTATGGGCTTCATCAAGCTCACCGGGCTTGCCTTGCCAGAAATCCATGAAATAATTGTTTTTTCTCAGGAAAAGCTGCTGATAGTATGGTGGAACCTTAAACAGAACTTTCTCTTTTGCCGAAACCTCTTCATTCAGGGCATGTAACTGACTAACGGGGAAGAATTCATCGCTGTGGTAATACCTGGTCTGAAACGCATAAACCATTCTCCTGCTTCTATCAAACCATATTTTCACCAGGTTTCGGCGCAAAAACTCCCTTCCGGACCGAAATCTCAGTTTCAGCCAGTTATCCTTTTTCTCCCCGGCATCCTTGCTCTTTACAAACAGTTTCATATTATCAGCTGTTTTCAGAAAAACAAGTATACTCAGGTCTCTTGAAACTTTATTGAGCATGCTTTGCAATTTATCGTCTATCGTTAATCTTATTCTCTCCAGATTTTGCAATGCCTGTTTTACTCTTTGCTCTTGTTCATCAAAAAAGTACTTATCCGGTATTTGTTGAGGCTCCTCATTGTCGCTGGTTAAAGTAATTTTTAAAAGGCGTGAAATCTCCGTGATTTCCTGCTCTGTTTCTTCCAGATTTTGAGAGAAGTTTTTGATGTTTTGCTGGAAGGGTGTTATGTAATCACTCTGTATGATAAAGTGAATGAGTTTCGAGATTTCCACCATCTCTGTTTCAGGAGAATATGATTTTATGGACGAGAGATCAGTATAAGCCTGATTTTTAAGCAATTCAACCTGGCCCGGCAACTTGCTTATGGCATTACTGATCTTTTCAAAAGTAAAATCTTCAATATCTTTTATTTTGCGGTGAAGATCCCTGGTTTGAACGACAGAGAAATCGGGTTGCGCCGGCAATTGTTGCCGGTTTAATCTTTCAATAGATTTTGTTGTATATTCCAGTATTTGTTCAGAAAGTTGCACACCGGCCAGCCTGCCGTCAGGAAAAGTCAGATTTTGTAATTCCTCTGATGCTCTTAAGGTAAAATGCCAAAGCTTGTAATCAATTTCTGAAAGCTTTAATTCAAGTAAGCTGTGGTTGATTTTCAGATTTTGATTGTATTTCCAGATGTCGGGCCATGTATCCATTTGCCGCAACTGGTATTTCTTTAGCCTGGCAGGAGGTTTTTGTTTGCTTATTATGGAGTTTACACGAACATGATTGAGCGCATCACAAATGCATTGTATGCTTTTTGTGTTTTCTGTTTCTGCAATTTCGTAAATGCTTTTTTGCGAATTGCTTAAAAAGTCTTTTAGGGTTGAAAATATTTCAGAGACCTTTTCTTTCTCCTGATTGAGCAATGATTCGGAAAGGTTATGGTTATCGACGGCGGTTTCTATTATTTGCAAACTGTCGCGAAACTGTTTAAAGGCATTTTGTTGTTCAGTAAGGTATTGAATACCCATATTGGAGAACTTCTGCCAGGTTTTTTGCCGGATTATCTGCCAGGTGTTGGGATAATATTTCCCAATAAGTTTTCTGATAAAGACTTTCTGTCTCGCATTATCTTTTCCTGCCATTCGCTTTCTCCACTTATAAATTCTGAGAGAGGCTTTGTCTGACTTTTGTGGTTTAAGTTCATCGGGTTTCAGTTTCAGAGTAAGAATTTCCGGTAAGTCATTCAGGTATTGCTCTGTTGTTTCAGTAAAATTCAGGAAGAATACTTCAAGATTCTTTTTCTGTTCATCAAGTATTTGTGTGCTAAGATTTGTAAGGATCTGTTCGTACCTGATAAAGGTGTTATGGGTAAGTTTATAAAGGATTGATATGCTATTCTGTGTGGTCTGATTGTTTTCCGGGTTGAGTATTTTTTTTTCGATGATATTGAATGTTGTTTCAATTCTGTTTTGTGCATTACTCAGAATTTCTGCATATTGGTTCAAGGTTTTGCCAAAGGCTTTATTTCGCAGTTCAAGACTTTGATTGAGAATATCCTCATTGATTTTTTTGCAGAAGTTTGCGGCCTCGGCATGAGCCGGCCATTTGATAACGGGGTTGAATTGCAGATCATCTGATGTGGCTGAAGGTATCATATGAAGTTCGGGTTTTCTGTATGATTTGGATTTTAATCCGATATTGAGTCTTTTAAACTGACTGGATGCTTTGATAAGTACAACAGTGCCAAGGTCGTTACACAATTCATGGGTTTGTTCAACAAATCTGGCTTCTTTGTCATCTTCAATATCCGGTATTCCCAGGAAAATAATATCAGAATCAACGGACTCAGCGCGAATAATATCGTAGAAGGGTTTTTTCTCAATTTCGTTATTGACAATGTTTATCTCAGCGTTAACTCTTAAGTTATCCAGCACTTCCCTGGCGAAATTATAAATATTATCCCGTTCATCATTTACGGGGTTTTCAATCATTAATCGTGTTTTGCTGTCTTTCCATTCATGAGAAAGCCAGAGAAATTTAACCAGGTTAATAGCCAGGTTTCCGTTATTGCCCGAGCCCCGCCACCAGATATCGATGGTTTTTCTTTTTCCAAATCCTTTTTGCTGATCATAATCCATGAGCAGGATGTTCAGATCCAAAGAAATAATGTTTTTTATAAGTTTGGCAAACCTTTCCTGGTCAGTACTTTTTCTTGTCCAGCCCATTAAAACCGTATTGGGTTCTACGCCTGCAAATCCGTAGGTTTGGGCAAGATTTTCAATCCCATCATAGATGTCGGTGCATGGATATTCGCGAACATAAATTCCATCCTCCGGACGGCTTTCATCGGTTCTGACGTTTTGCCTGAACCTGGATTGCATCATTTGTTTCTGATTGGTTTTTTTCAGATTAATGATGGTAAGAAGTCCATGGTTGGCAATGAGTGCTTTGCCCAGTTCAATAAGTTTTTCACGTGTATCTGGGTTTCCGCTGAAAAGCATGATGTTGGGTTTCCAGTTTCTTTCCTCAATGCCTTTGCTGCTCATTTTGAAGATGGAATGCCTGATCACGTTTGCCCATACACTTTGCCATACATCGCCGGGATCAATTTCCTGCTCGCGCTTTTTCATCATGTACCATACGAACCAGACAAGTATAAAAGCAACAAACATGGCGATGATGTCAATTTGTATCATTACGATAATACTGGCGGCAAAACCCAGCCAGCCTACCCAGCGCGGAATTTTAAAATATGGACGAAAATCGGTGCTGGCCCAGCTTTCAAGTGCAAAGGCAAGGTTGATAAAGCCGTAGGCCGCTATGAAGAACATGGATACTACCCTGGCAATGGTATTAAGATCGCCTATGAGAATGCCACCCCATGCAATGAAGAAAGTAAGTATAATGGCTATCCTGGGTTCATTGTTAATTCCAAACCCTTTGCTGAGCAATCCCGGGGCCAGTTTATCCTTTGCCAGTGCCTGCACAATGCGCGGGCCTCCAAGTATTCCGCCCAGCGCCGATGAAAGGGTTGCTCCCCAGATACCGGCAATAACCAGCACCGGAACCAGGGCAATTTTCTGAAGAAAGGCAGAATCATCCAGGAGCAGGTCCCGATCCACAAAAAGTGCAAAACCCACCGCAAGCCCAATGTAAATGATCATACCTGCAAAAACGGCCAGCATGGTGCCCATTGGAATGGATGACCTGGGATTTTTCAGATCGCCCGACATGGCTACACCTACAGTAAAACCTGTAACCGCAGGAAAGAATATGGCAAACAGTACATCAAGTGAAGGTGCAGTTGTTAAGGGGCTTATTGATACCGATTCAGGATAGTAACCTGTATTTACAAAAAAACCGGCAAAAATTGAAAAAAGAGATAATGCTATAGCTGTAAGCACAAAATACTGCACTTTTATGGCTAATGAAGTGCTGATAAATGCAATAATTGTAAGAAATACTAATACGGCACTACCCAGAATCCGGTACGAATTAATACTCTGGTCAAGACCAAAAAAATCTCTGATTGCATCAACAGACAGGAAATTTTCAGAAAAACCCACTATATAGAGTGCAATACTCAGGGCCATTGCCATAAATATGGTTACCCCTATGGCGCCACCAATGGGTAGCCCGAGGCTGCGCGACAGCATATAGTAAATACCCCCGGCTTTTATTTTTTTATCAGTGGCAATGGAAGACAGGCTTAAACCGGTGGTTATTGATATAATGTGAGCAATCAGTATTATACCAATGGTATAAATCAAACCGGCCTGGCCCACAACCCAGCCCAGACGCAGGTACATGATAACACCCAGTATTGTTAGCAGGGAAGGGGTAAAAACGCCGCCAAAGGTTCCGAATTTACGGGCTCTGTCCATTTGTTTCTTTTCGCAGTTAAGGCTTGAACTGAGCAAATATAGTCAAAACCACTGATAAATTGAATTATCAGAGATCAAAGCTGATCAGATAAGGAAAACATAATGATAGTTTTAAAATCTTTAGTCAGAATGTACGGGTAGCAATTGAATCACTCCATTGGATAATATACATATTCACCCAGAAGTGCACCGTCATTCTGGCGGGTTTTTTCAACCTGAAGCTTGGTTGGAGTAAGATCAATAATAAACCATATCTCTCTGGATTGCTCCAGGAATATGCTTCTTGAACCTCTTAAAGACCAGAAGTCTGTTCGGGCAGGCCCTATGGTTACATAACCTTCAGGGTAGAATATTGTGGGTGCATCCAGGTCAGGAACAGTCATATCCTGCGGTGGTCTTATCATTTGCGGTATTCCCCATTGTGTAAGCAGAAGATCATCCAGGTTGAATTCAAAATCAGCATCATCCTTGCAGGATTGAAGAATAAGGATGAAAGCCATCAATAATAAAACCTGAAGATTTTTTCTATTGGGATACATACTATAATAAGTCTTTTTTCAAGGATTTATTATCTGTCAACAACCATAATTTCAACTCTTCGGTTTCTGCGCCTGTTTTCTTCCGAATCGTTTGGAGCAGCAGGTCTTGAATCTCTGAGACCGGTAAACTCAATATTGCTGAATCCGTTTTGTACCATATATCTCATAACGGTATCAGCCCGTTTTACTGATAATTCCTCGTCATCAAGGGTTTCTACAGCATCTGAGTGTCCCTCAATGCGGATTCTTACATTGGGATTTTGTCTCAACTGGGCAATGAGCCTGTTAAGTTCAGGTATTGCCTCTGTTGGGATGTCTGCGCTTCCCGGGCTAAATCGCAGGTTATTGAGCTGGAAGCGGGCGCCGATTGTAATAGCTTCAAGCAAGATGTCTCTTTCAGCATCCTGGATAGTGAGGAATTGTTCAAGCATTAGTCTTTCGGAGTGCATCCAGTAACCATTGGCAGAAACAAGTAACATATATTCATCGCCGGTAACGAAGGTGCTGTTGTATCTTCCGGTTTGCCTGTCGCTCACGGTTTGTGCTACTGTATTTCCTGTGGTGTTGTTATATACTTCAATGTTTGCCCTAATGGGTTGAAGTGTAGATGCATCTCTTACTGTACCATTGAGATTGGTTCGGCCCACACGGCGGATTTCTGTTTCCAGTTCAGATATGCCGGGCGTGAATTCAATCTGACGACGAATTTCATCGAATACAAAGTTTACTTCAAACTGCTTAAATCCGTTCAGATTTGCCCTGAAATTGTTTTGTCTGAGATTGAAATGGTCTCTGAAAATATTATTAACAGTTACAACATAATTGTCCACGCTGGGTACATACATCTCAAAATACCCGTTTCCATCAGTAAGTGTCGATGTTTCGCGCCCTTTACTATCAACTGCGGTTATCTTAACATTGCTGATCTCTACTCTGCCCAGGTTTGATAGCCTGCTTCGGTTCATTATTATCTTACCGAAAATTTTATTGCGCTCAAGATAAGGAACATATAAAGTATGATTACCGGTAAGGTTAACAATAAATTCGTTTTTATCGGGGAAGTATTTATCCTGGTCTTTACCAATGTTCTCAAGCTCTATTTTATAAACTCCTCTTGCCAGGTTTTCATAAGTCACAGTGCCGTCCATCCCGGTAAGCAGTTTTGTTGATACCATATTGGAGGGCACTTCATAATCAACACCATACTGACTGTATTTTGCAGGGTCGATGCTGGTGATGCTCACAACAATATCTCTAACACCTGGCTCATTGAAATCTCTACTTAAGTTTCCGTTCAGATCTTTAAACAGATTAACGGTAAGATCATAATATTTAATACGTGGCTGGTTCCAGTTAAATTCTTTTCTCACCCGTACTTCAAAATAATTGTTTGAATAAGTGTAATTCTGTTCGGTAAGCAGATCGTTAGTAACCTGGTGGCTAAAGGTGTTAAGCAGGCTTATTGAGTAATCATTACGCAGGAAAATATCCAGTTGATTGTTGAAGTTAAACCTGGTTGTTTTGAAAGTAAAATCATGTAAAAAACTAAATTTGGATGATAATCTGACCTGGTCCTTATAAACATATCTTTCAAGGTAAGGCATGATTCTAACCGAATGTGATTCAATATTATAATAGAATTGAGAAAGCTCCTGGTTTACAGAATAGGGTCCGTAAAAGTAATTTAGATAAGTACCCCAGTGATTTCTTCTCAGGTTTACACTCACATGGCTGTTAAACATAGTTTTGGAACCACCCCTTAAAGCAAAATTATATACTTCGGGGTCGGGCATGGAATAATCAGTAACAAAGGAGTAACCAAAAGTAACACTGGGGTTGAATGAGAGTCCGTTTCCATCGCTTATTCTTGAGCCAACGGTAGCTTTTGCTGAATGGGTTACAAATGGATTAATGTCATTGTAAAATAAAAAGATATTGGTAGCTTTCCTTTCATAAACCGGGCCCGTATAAACCAAAAAACCCCGGTCAAGATATTTTCGACCGATAAAACTTACCATTCTGTTATCCACAAATCTGTCAGACTGGATTCCGGTGGATGTTTCAAGAAGGGGAATATACTTCTGGTCGTTTACGTTAACATCCAGTTCATAGTCATTGGGAAGTGGATGATATAATCTTGCAGTAAAATTGTGCCTCCCTGCAAACTGGCCATAATAACTGGTTGAGCCATACTGCTCTCTGATTCTTATATTGGTTTGGTTAAATCTTCCACTGTATTCCATATTCAGACCATAGCCCAGCAGATTGTTGTTGTTTGTCCTGTAGTTAACGTTACTCAATGCAAAATCTGTCCTGAGGGAATGGCCAGGCGCAAGTCTGAATAAAGCCCTTGCTCCTCCCAGGTAGGAATGATTGTCGAAGATTTGGTTTTCACTGTATGCAAAACGTGTGTCAATGTTTATATTTGAATATCTCTCTTCTATAATTACTCCATAATTTCGGATGGGTCTGAAAGGGTTTTCACTTGCCATTGCAGTAAATCGAAGGTTGTCAGTAAACCGGTAGCTGAACTCACCGCCCTTACCACCTCCGTATTTGAGTTGCAGGCCGCTCACATCACCCACTGCAATTGTCATCCGGGGAGTATTATAAGCAAGTCGGGTACGGCTGTACTTCAGAAATTCACCCGGAGGACCCGATCCGTAACGATAAAGAATATAATTTATATCCCTGTTTTGGGGAAGTAATATATTACCCCTGACCCCTCCGGCCAGTATGGTCGGTTGTTCGCTCAAAAGATTTTGCAATGCGATCTCGGCGATCAGTATTTTTTCTGATTCAGGTATGGGATAGCGAAAATGATTATCAAGATGGCTAAACCAGAAAGAGGTACTGAATGAGCGGTCTTCAGTATAGCCATTCATATCAATCCTGTAAAAACTTCCATTGAGCAGATTATAGTTCTCAACCAACTTAACCGGCAAAGTTACTATGGTATCGCTTCTGGCAGGAACAACAAGATCTATATTGAAAACATTCTCCCTTTCATTCTCAATGGCAATATTACCGGTAGATTGAAAACTCAGGTAAACCAGTTCATTTATATTTCCGCGGTTGTTGAGCCGGAAAACAATTTCACTTTTTCCGGTTTGCTGATCGAAATAACCCACCCGGGTAAGAGGTCGAAAAAAGAAATCTGATTTGCGGGGGATTTTTATAAAGCAGTAGGCATTGGTAAGTGTTTCGCCTGTTCTTCTGTTTATGGCGGCAATAACTGAATAACCGATTTCACCTTCAACCATTTTTGATGGCGCTGCTCTCATGGGTACCAGAACAGAATCGCCGGGTTCAATAATGAAATTGCGGTTTTCCATGGCCATAAGAGACCAGCCGGTGGGAACATTGATTTCAATGGTAATTTCTTCCCTTTGCTCACCGCGGTTTTCAATGATCAATAAATTGAAAAAAGTAGCATCAGGCTCAATAATCAGGTTCTCCTGCCTGAAATGAGCAGTAACATAGGGTGCTGAACGGTTAAAACCGTTGAACTCCTGGGCAATGGTTTCAAAAATACATGAAATCAAAAGCAGCAGTGTAAGCGCATATGTTGAAAATAACTTCATGTAAATTTTTTGCCCCTTTTAATCTATTTTTATGTCAAAAAAGATTTGTACAAAGTAATAATCCGGATGCTCACCCAACAGGGCATTATCAGGGTCGGTACCAATGCTGTATGTAATCCAGATAATAAAAACACCCGGTCCCTGCCCGGTAGCTAGTGTTTGTGGCCCATCAGTCAACTGATTGATGGGAAAATAATTCAGATTTTCTGCTTCCAGATTACTTGCTACTGCTGTAATGGAAATGTAATCAAGTTCCAGATCTTTCCCATAATCCCCGATCATTTTGGGATCACTGGCTAAAACTTCCAGCCTCCAGGTATCAGCAGGATCCAGTTCTTCAATCAAAATTGAAAAACGGGTCCAGTTATTCAGCACCATGCCTTCATTGTATTTCTGCAGAGAATTGATATGGAAGGGCACCGAGCCACCACTTTCCAGTCGGATGGTTCCGGTTGGTTGAGAAATACCCTTTAACTGGCACAAAATCAATAGAAATGAAGCCAGTATAAACAATTTACCCTGCTTAAGCATTGAGCTGTTTTTAGCTTATTTAAAAGTGCGGAGGATGTTTTTGAAAATATAATTCTCAGGTGTCTCCGTCACCTGAGAATTATACTTTTCCCTTGTCTTTAGTTCGGCTGAAGCACAAGAAACACATTGGTTGCATAACGGTCAGCAGCAATAGCCTGGCTCAGGATACTTGCTCCGTTCATGGTACCTTCCTGGGTTCCGCAACGCCAGTGAATAGTGAAATTATTCTGAAAAATATCACCTGCATTGGAAACCGTTCCGTTGTAACCTACCAAAATTGTTGCCGGGCTGTTAGTAAGAGGTTGGGGGTTTGCATCATCACCAGCAGGTAAATTCAAATCATTACCAATTGTACCTTCGCTTACTACATGATAACCAATGTTGTCAAGCGACATGGTGTTAGCAGTATTTCCACCTGCTTCAATGATATCGGTGCCAATAAGATTGGCATTCTCAGAATACATAACAACATCCCAGTTTACAGAAGATGCAACGTTAAATTTTGTCTGGTAGGCTGCGCTGGTGGCAATACCATTCTGGTAGTCATCCAGGGTATTGAAGTTAAACTCAATATTACCCCCTGAAATTACATTCAGTCGGAGGATCGAATTGAGAGTAACAGCAACAGGGATAACTGCCCGGTCGTCGATTTGGCCAAAGCTTGTAGTGGTGAACAAGATAAGGCCCGCAATTAACAATGTTAATTTTTTCATAGTCGATGTAGTTTAGTTTGTTAATTAAATAAATAAAAGTTGTTTATTTTTCGATCTATAAACAATATTCGGTGCCAAATATATGATTTTATTTAAATCATATGTAAAATTTTTTTTTTGAATATTCAAAAACAGGTGATTTATACTATATTTCTCATGCATAAAATACTTGATTTAACCCAGTTTAAATCCAATTACCAATACATCATCTAT
This sequence comes from Bacteroidales bacterium, assembly GCA_019429055.1. Classification (GTDB taxonomy): domain Bacteria; phylum Bacteroidota; class Bacteroidia; order Bacteroidales; family UBA7960; genus SKVR01. Next base: position 11,259 of record JAHYJP010000036.1, on the reverse strand, counting down.
CTGATCTTCCTCGCCTTTCCACTTATAAAACTGTTCTTCAAGGATTGCTCTTTGTTCTTCCATGGGTTTTTTGTGAATGGAGAAAACGAGCTCCTTAAAGTTCTTGAGCAGGAATTTTCGGCTCTTTTCACCACCAAACTGGTCGGTATATCCATCTGTCAGGATATAAAACCATGTTGGTTGGTCTACTTTGATAAGATGAGGAGTGTATTTTCTGTCCTGTAACTTTTTTTGTGAACCACCAATGGCCAGCCTGTCTCCTTTAATGGTTTTCAGATTACCGTTGCTGATATAGATCAATGGATTATTTGCTCCCGCAAATTCCACTGTTTTATTCTTTTTATTAATAACACATAAAGCAATATCCATCCCGTCCTGATTATTTCCTTCCTCTTGTTTGAGTGTTCTTCTGACGCCTTTGTTAAGTTTTTCCAGGATTCTGTCGGGGTGCGATGTTCCAGCTGTTGTAATGGAATCCAGCAGGTTGTATCCGATCATCGACATAAATGCTCCGGGCACGCCATGGCCTGTACAGTCGACTGCTGAAATAAGGAATTTATCACCTTTTATGGGTAAAAATCCTCCGTTTTCATCAGGATTGACTTCTTTATTTTGTGTATTATTTTCACTTTCTCTGTTACTGATAGTGGAGCTCTCCATTTCCCTGAACCAGTAAAAATCGCCACTTACCATATCTACCGGCTGAAAAAAGATAAAGGATTCCGGTATATAATTATTAATTGTAACCTGGGGTGGGAAGAGTGCTTTTTGAATTTCCCTGGCGTAACTGATACTTTGGGTAATTCTGTAATTCTGGTCTTCAATTTTTACGAAAGCTTCCTGAAGTTTATCCTGTGCAAGTTGAATCTGTCGGTTCTTTGTTTCAAGCTGTTTGTTGGCTTTTTGCTTTGCCTTGTATCCCCTGTATACAATCATAGCAAGCAAAAGCATCAGTATTAAACCACCCACTGTAGAGTAAATAATCAGAAGCTGGAAATTTTGAACAGCTCTTTGTCTTTCTATTTCGGCCTGTTGTAATTCCCTTTCCTGTTCTATTCGCTCAATTTCACGTGTTTGGCTTTCAGCCCTTAATTGTGCAAGCTCAAGTGAATCTTCCCGCTCCTGAACAATCCTCTTAATGGAATCCTGCTCCAACTGAAAAAGGAGTTGATTAATTTTTATCTGTTCACGGCTTCTTTCGGCATCCTCCTGAGATAAACGGGCTTCAACCTGACTCTGGATTGTACTTTCTTCATATTGGCCTCTCATACTTTGCCGTGCAAGGTATTCTCTGATATCATTGTACTTTCTTCTGTATTCTTCACCTTGTCTTACATTATTAATGCTCATATAGCTATTTGCAAGCTGGTTGTAAATATGAGGTAGTATGGTTTCATAATTCAACTTCAAAGCCATTTCAAGCGCTTCTTCAAGCAGTCCAATGGCTTCGCGGTGCTCTGCCAAAAGACTTTTAACCTGGGCCAGATCTACAAGTGCAGAGGTGATTCCATGCTGTTCGCCGATTCTTCGGCGAACATCAAGCTGCCGGGTAAAAGCCCTGTTAGCTCCCGTTATATCCTCAAGATCGAGCTGAATAAGTCCTATAATACTATATATTTTATGAAGGTTTTCAAGATCATTAATCTGTTCATAATAACGTGCAGTACGCTCAAAGGATTGAATGGCTTTGTCAGGGCGACCATTTTCCCAGTAAATATAGCTGATCTGGTTCATGGAAGAAAGAGCAGATGAAATATTATTCTGATTGAGGTGATAACTTACCAGTTCCTCCAGTCTGTCTACCCTTTCCTGATTGGTCGGACTTAGCGGCCTTAACTGTTGTCCGTATGATATGGGTATATGAAAATAACAAAGTGCAATTACCAAAAAAATAGCAGCAATTGAAATCGTTCCTGAACTCTGAAAGAAATTTCTCATATAAGAATCTTACACTTGTAATATTTATCCCGGATTTGTATTCCTCTTAAAAAATCCTGCTCCGGATGTGCAATTAAATACCCGGTTTTATTTCCACCAAAAATACAATATAATTAACCAGTTCTCCTAAGCGTTTTACGTAATAACAACAATATCAATATGCAATCGTTGTGGGTTTATACTTAAATATATTCTAAGGGGTTTCATGAATTTTTTTGAATCGAACAAATTTAACATATGTTATTGTCAAAAATGAAAATAAAAGTAAAGCTATAATCGTGAAACACTTAAACTGATTTGAACATAATTACATATATTTGCCGCATGAACCATACACCAAACTTTACTAAAGTATAAAAAATGAAAAGAACTGCTCTTTTAATTACTGCAATTTTACTCATCATCTCTTCTTTTCGCCTCGAAGCACAGGATTTTGAAGTTGCTCCTGTAAGAGTAAATTTTAATGTGACCCCCGGCGAATCGCAAAGTCGCACAGTTACCATAAAAAATCATGGAAATCGCAAAGAAACCTTTTCCATCCGATTGAATGATTATTTGGTTCAACGACAAGGAGATATGGAATTGCTACCTGCCGGTTCCACAAGAAATTCCATAAGTGGCTGGATTAACCTGAACCCTTCATTCGTAGAGCTTCAACCCAATGAATCTGCAAATATTCAGGTAAACCTGCAGGCACCAACGGATGATTTTTCAGCTAAATGGGGCATTATGAGCTTTTTTACCACAGCAGAACAAACAGCTTTTACTGCCGATCGTGATTTGCAAACGGGAGTAAGTGTTTCCGGACGGATAGATATTTATCTGTTTTATAATCCTGCAGCAGGCGATCCCGGCAGAGTTGAAATTGGCAATCTGCAGGAGATACCAGGTAATAATGATGAAAGGTTGTTTTCGGTAAATCTGGATAATCCGGGTGAGAAAATTATGAACACAAAGGTTTATCTCATTGCATCCAATCTTCAGACCGGTGAGGAACATAAATTCAGGACCATTGAAGTGGTTTCCTACCCCCAGACTGCCAGAATAGTTCAACTGGCACTACCTGAAACATTGCCTCCCGGACGATATGCCCTGGCAGCAATACTGGACTATCCCGGCAGTGCTTCATTAAAAGGTACACAAATCATAATCAATGTTGAAGAATGACAGCTTCACCAGGTTTTTTTTAACTATTCTGTCCGGGATTGTGATGGGCCTTACATCACAGGTTGCCGCACAAACTATGATTTTCTCACGCTATTACGAAAATAGCGAAATATTGATGGAAGAATTTGAAGGCTTCGTTCATAATGGAGATACCATTAAGCACGGAGCCTATCGTTTTTACTTTCCCAATGCTAATAAAAGACAGCAAGGTCAGTTTATTAACAACCAGATCTCCGGGCTGTGGCATATTTTTTATGAAAATGGAAGTCTTCACCAAAAGATCCATTTCTCGAATAATGTAAGGCATGGAGAATACATTGCCTTTTATCCATCAGGAGCAAAAATGCAGCAGGGTGTTTACCTAAATGGCGTTTTACATGGCGAATTTATCTCGTGGTATGAAGACGGAGTTGTTGAAAGCATTATGCAATATTATTCGGGTCTTCAGCACGGCGAAAAAAAAGTTTTTTACCCTGAGGGAAATCTTTTCCAGGAAATTCAGATGAATCTGGGACAGGAGACCGGCCGGTGGAGACAGTATTACAAAAGCGGTGGAATTAATTATATGGGTTGGAGAGACTCAGGAGAATTTTCTGACACCCTAAAGGTCTTTTATGAAGACGGAAACCTGCAAAGGAAAGGATTTTATGAAGATGGAAACTTGCAGGGTGCATATTTCGCCTATCATAGTAGTGGAAAAATAATGATTGAAAGCCATTATACAGATGGCGTTTTGAGCGGGAGTTATACCGAGTATTATGAGAATGGAAAGATAAGAACAAAGGGGCAATACAAGAACAATCAAAAGACAGGAGAATGGATATCACGTTATCCCAACGGAATGCTTTACACGAGGGGTAAATTTGAAAGTGATCTTCTGGAAGGAAACTGGACAGTTTACTTTCCCAATGGCAAAATAAAACAATCGGGTAATTTTAACCGGGGTAATCCATCCGGAATATGGTATTTTTTCAGAGAAAATGGCACAGTAAAGAAAAACGGCAGATTTATTTCAGGCCTGGAAGAGGGGATTTGGACTCATTTTTCTGAGTCAGCAGATAATCTGCCTGTCAGTTATACCTTCTATAAAAACGGCACACCTCATGGTCCGGAATGGCAGGTGGCCAACGGCAGGTATGAAAAGAATGTTATGATTTACGGTTCACAGCTGATAATCAGGAGTAAGGATGAAAATATATGGTAGTCATGGTTACTTCTGCGAAATCTTCACCGGCCTCCAGCATATCTTCATCATCCTCCTGGTAGTGCCACTCTATAGTTAACTCACTGTTTTTATTTTCCGCATTTTTTACCAGGTCAATAATTTCCATAATCATTTTGGAAGAAGCAGTATTGAAATAGTCAAAAGCAAAGACCACATGGGTGGTTTTTGGCGGGTTTTCCAAATAAAAATTGAGCCAGTCTTTTATAGGTTCATAAAAATTCTTGGGATTTTCAGGTAATGAGCGGCCGGAAAACTTAATGAATCCCTCACTTTTATTTAATTCAATCTCAGGAGTATCATTGGTTCCCTCTAAGTGCACATTTTCTTTTCCGTAAATTTCATTTGGATTCATCAATTATTCAGTATATTACGTGAAACTTAATTACAAAAATTAATTAATATATTAAGGAACTGAAATGTTCAATTATATAAAAAAACCTGTTTTTCTAAAATATTTTTATCCAAGAAAAATAAAAATTGGGCTATAATTCTGTATCGGCAAAATTAAGAAAAAATTTTAAACTCTCCCTATACTTTATTCTTCATGCAAATACCCATGTTCTTTATTCCACTATTATGGGCCGAAAAGTAAAAATAAGACCTTTTATAAAACTGTTTGGGTTATTATTAAAAGGTCGTTTCGATTTCACTCTTTTATAACATTGATTTTTTACTTATATTTACAAAAATTACTTTTGTATATCAATTTGCAAAGGATTAAAAAGATTACACCATGAAAACCAGGGCACAAAAAATCCGTTTAGGGATCTTTATCATGATCAGCTCGGTGTTATTGCTCATTTTGGTTGGTTTTTTCACCGCCCGGCGATTGTTTGAAAGGACTGATACCTATTTTGTTGCTTATCGTGATGTATCGGTAAGTGGACTTGAAACCGGAAGCCCGGTCAAATACATGGGGATCAATGTGGGTAGTATTTCAGATATTTATATCGATCCCGATGATGTAAATCAAATCATTGTTAGGCTGTCATTAAAGCAAGGTACTCCTGTAAAAGTTGACGCCACTGCCGATATAATTGCTATGGGGATCACAGGCTTAAAAACCATTGAAATTCGTGGAGGCAGTAATGAAGCTCCTTATCTTGGTGAAGAAATGTTTATTCAGCAAGGTACATCTCTTGTGGAGGACATTAGCGGCCGGGCCGAAGTTATCGCTTTTAAGGTAGAGGAGGTGTTAAATAATCTTCTGGATTTTATCAAACCCGATAACCTTGAGAAAATCTCAGATGCGGTTCAAAAGGTTTCTTTGCTGGCAGATAATGCCAATCAATCTTTTTCAATGGTAAACGATGTTATTGATGAAAACCGCCAAGATATCAGAGAATCCATGCAAAGAACCACAACCATAACAGAGCAACTTGACAGTACAGCATTGCAATTGCATGCTGCCATAACCCAGTTTAATCATATAATGCAGGGCGAAGCCATTGATGAAGTATTGGGTAATATGCGTGATATATCCATTACCCTACGGGAAGCCAATTTGAGACAACTTGTTGAAAATCTGGCTGCAACAGCAGCTCAAACCCAGGCTCTTCTTATCAAGCTGGATGCTGATCTTGACAAGGGTTCACAGGATCTTTCCGAAAATCTGATTCTGCTTAAGCATACCCTTGAAAATCTGAATGAAACTTCACGCAGGATAAGCAATGACCCATCTGTTCTTTTAAGGGGGCAAAGAGCCAGGGATATTCCCGACAGGCGATTAAGGTGATCAATCCGTTTGAAAAAATAATATAAGATGAAAAAATCGTTTTTATTAGCTCTCATTATTCCCGTTTTTTTACTGGGAGCCTGCCGAAGCAGCAAACCTGTTGCACCCACATTTTACGTTCTGGAATTTCCAACGGACAGAATTCCCGACGAAAAACCTCTTACATTACCCTATTCACTTGAAATTACTGACATTGATCTGCATCCGGCTTTTGCCACCCATCAGATTGCCATAAGGGAAGATCAGCACGAGATCCGGTACTTTTCTCATCACGAATGGGCTGTGAGACCTGAACAGAGCCTCACCAGATACATCAGCGATTATTTTCAAAATGTAAAGATCTTCAGACATACAGATACACGTTTCTGGAATATTCAGTCCGATTACAAATTGCTGACCTCCATACACCAACTGGAAGTAATAAAAGATGGCAACGATTATCTTGCACATCTTCATGTTGATATCCGGCTGGTAATGACCAAGGGTGCAGTTGTCGTTGTAAGGCATTCTGCTGATAAGACAAGGCTCCTGGAAAGAAGGGATCTCAATCTTTTTGCAGGAGCTATCAATGATATGTTTTTCGAAGAGCTGCACTTTTTCGCACGAAAGATACTATATGAATTTTCGGCAGAATAGTCACCAGAATTTTGCGGGATGGAAAAAACGAACTCTAAAGAAGTATTCATAGCACCTGAAAAAGACTTTATTTACAGGTTTCAGGATAATACCCTCTATCTTTCAAAGTCATTGCTTCTCCCGCAAACCATCTGGCTTACCAAAAAGATCCCCAAAGAGATCAGGTCCTTTAAAGTTAAAAGTGTTGTTCTGAACCTTGATGAACTTCAGAATATTGACAGTGCAGGGGTTATGGCTCTTTTTCATTTAAAAGATAAATTGAAAAAGATGGGAATAAGTGCGAGAATTGAAGGAGGCAGTAAGTCTATTCTCGAAAAGATTGATCTTTTTTCACCGGGACATTTACCTGCCCATGAAATACCCGTAAAAGCTGGCTTTTTGGAACGAACAGGTGATGCAGTATCTTACTTTTTCACAGAGTTTGTTTTCGGTTTTATTACCCTTGCTGCCGATGTGTTTTACTGGTCAGTTGCTGATATATTCAGATCGCGGTCACGACGTGAAGGCGAAGTTGCCAACCAGGCAGTGCTGATTGGCGTAAATGCATCGCTGATTGTGATATTTATGTCTTTTGTAATCGGTCTGGTCATTGCCCTTCAGTCATCGGGGCAATTGCGCAATTTCGGTGCAAACATATATATCGTTGATCTTACGGTAATTGCTATGATGAGCCAGATGGGCCCACTGATTACTGCCATACTGGTAGCAGGAAGAAGCGGCTCATCCATCGCTGCAGAAATTGCAACCATGAAAGTTACGGCTGAACTTAATGCATTGAAAACCATGGGCCTTAATCCTATCCGATTTGTAGTTGTACCCAAGCTGTACGCATGCCTGATTACCATGCCTTTCCTGATAATTTTTGCCAATGTATCCGGTATTCTCGGTGGGGGTGTGGCTGCCTATATTTATCTGGATATTACTCCTGAGATTTTTACCAACCGGATGGCTTTAGTTATGCAAAACAAAGACCTGATCACCGGATTTGTAAAAAGCCAGGTATATGCAAGCCTTATCGTCCTTACAGGAAGCTTTTTTGGTTTTCGTGTGGAAAGAGGTGCCGAAGGCGTGGGAAAAGTTACTACAACAGCCGTTGTTGTGGCCATATCACTGGTAATTCTTGCTGACAGTATTCTGGGACTTCTTTTCTACTAAATTGATAATATGAACAAGGAAAAAGTAATAGAAGTTATCGGCCTGGGTGCATCATTTGATGATACAGTAGTTTTGTCGGACGTAACTTTCAGTGCCTGCAAGGGTGATATTACTGTAGTGCTGGGGGCCAGTGGCTCAGGTAAATCTACGGTATTGAATCATTTACTGGGACTTATACCTGTTGAAAAAGGATATGTTTCGGTTCTGGGGAAAGATATTTCCAATATCACAGAAGCAGAGCAACTTAATCTGTACCTGCAAATGGGCGTTTTTTACCAGAGTGGTGCATTATTAAACTCGATGACCGTAGGAGAGAATGTAGCTTTGCCCCTTAAGCAACACAGCAATTTACCTGATAGTCTTATTGAAGAAATCGTATACATGAAACTGGGCTTGGTGCATCTTCAGCATGCTTTCCATTTATATCCGTCGCAGCTGAGTGGTGGTATGCTCAAACGCGCTGCACTCGCCAGGGCAATAGTAATGGACCCTCCCTTGCTGTTTTGTGATGAGCCCGGCGCCGGACTCGATCCTGTTTCACTGGCTTCACTCGATGAACTTATTGTTAATCTGCAGAAACAATTGGGAATATCTGTTGTGTTGGTAACTCACGAAGTAACCAGTATTATGCGAATTGCCGACAGGATCGTATTTCTTGACAATGGTATCGTTGTATTTGAGGGAAGTCTGAAGAATGCGCTTGAGTCGGATATCGATTCCGTTAAGCAATTCTTTTCAGTCATAAACGAGGCTGACAGATATAAATGATAATGAAATAACAGAAAAGCCGCAATAAGAACCTTCCGGGTTTTAACAATTCAGATGGAATCTTATTGCGGCAATTTTTTTTAAAATTCAGATGTATTAAAAATTTATCTCTGAATAATGAATTTATGCTCCAGTTCGCCGGCCTTTAAAATGTAAGTTCCTGCAGGCCAGTTGCCGGTTTGTATTTCAAAGTATTTTCCGGTGGATTTTTCTTTGAATACTTCACGTCCGCTTATGTCAACGATAATGATGTTGCCGGAGAAGTTTTCGGGGAACTCTATCCTGATGTAATCCGAAGCCGGATTGGGGAAGAGTTTAATTTTTTCTGAGGCAAGCTCATCAACAGAAGTATCATCAAGTACCGATATATTTACCTGTGCGAAGGCAGTATTGTCAATAGCATCGGTTACCTGCAGCGTAAACTGATAACCCCCCGGAACCTGAAGAACTACAGTCGGATTGGGTTCATTACTTGTCCAGTCACTTCCCGCCAGGGTCCAGTTGTAGGTATAGGGTTCTATACCTTCGGAGGCGGAAGGATCGCCGCCCAGTGTAAATTCATTGTTGGGCAATACGGTTTGATCATCGCCGGCATCGGCCTGCAGTTCATCAAAAACAATCAGTGTAATGTCATCCCCGGCAGTATTACCTTCCGAATCGGTTACCAGAAGTGTAAAATGATAACTTCCCTTGTTTTCAAAGCTCACCTCCGGGTTAGAATCATCGCTTGACCAGTCGCTATCATCAAGAGTCCAGTGATAATTATGCGGTGGCATTCCGCCTTGTGCAACAGTTTCCCCTCCAAGAGTTACCATATGACCGGTCTGGGCATACATATCGTCACCGGCATCAGCAGTTAATTCCGGATATACAAAAACGGTGAGTTGTGCTGAGCCCGTTTCTTCTTCATTGTCGGTTACCAAAAGGGTGAAAACAAATGTTCCTTCTTCATCAAATGTGTATGATGGGTTTTCTTCGGTGCTGGTCCAGTCGCTGTTTTGAAGTGTCCACAGGTAGGTAAAAGGTTCTTCTCCACCCACAATTTCCAGGTCTTCTCCCAGTGATGCAGTTTCGTTGATCAGTATGTTGAAGTCATCGCGCAGATTTACAATAAAGCTGCTCATGGGTTTTACCAGGGTAATAAACCGGGCATTGCCGCTTGCCATAAGCCCGAGATTCTGATTCTGCCTGTTTATTTTATGCACACCGGCGCTGTTTGTTACCAGGATATTTCCGTCAGGAAGTTCATGAACGCCTCTTAATCCTGTTACTACGTTGTAATATCCTACCTGGTTACCCTGGCTGTCATATTCAAACAAACCCTGTGCGCCTGAAAAATTGGCCACAAGAATATTGCCGTTGGCAAGAAGTTGCATTTGCTCGGGGAATGCAAGTCCGGATACAAACATTTCAATAAATTCACCCTCGTGATCATAACGGTGAATTCCGGATGAGCCATTGGCACTCACCAGGTAGTCGTTGAAGTCGGGGCGGTAAAGAATATCCCATGGGCCATTGAGTCCGCCGGCTTCATTGGCAATAAAATTACCCAGATATTCACCTTCGCCGTTAAACTCAGCTACAGAGTGCGCATTGGTAGCACCTGCCACCGTTACCAGGAGATTACCGTTTTCTCTCAGATGTATGCCCCTGATGTTGTTCAGAATGCTGGTATTTTCACCACCCTCCGGGGCAAATGTTCCTAAGAAAATACCATCCATGTCGTATTCCTGTACAAGTTTTTTTAACTGATCGGAGATAAAGTAGGTTGATCCGTTGAAAAGAATTTCAATAGGTGTTGACAGATTTACATCATCAGCAGGAATAAATGCTGCATCAATTAACTCACCGGTTTCGGGGTCCAGAGCCATAACAGAATTGGTTGCACTGTTGGGGATCAGGATGATACCTTCGGCGGGGATCTCTTTATTTAAAAAATCCCGGGTGGTAGCTATTACATTATCTGTAACTGGTTTTTCGGACCCTAGTCCATGTGCCTCAATGTATTCAGCACTGTTTCTATTCAATATTGATGGATCTTCAGGTAATTGTGCCATCAAAATACCTGGTATAAGGGCCAGGTATAACCATAGTTTTTTGTAATGTTTTTTCATTGTAATTAGGTTTTGGTTTGTAAAATAGTTTGTGTGTGTATAGGAATTTATAACCGGATTAAACTTTAAAAATACAAATGAAAACATATGATTTGCAAGTATTTTGCTGAAAAATTATATAAAAAACAGTATTAAAAGTTATTGAAAAGGAGATTATTCAAAAGGTTTATTGATTAAGTAAGTTGCTAATCGAAAAGGATAATGACTATTTTACTTTTGAACCAATTCCAACTCCTATCTGTTTCCTGATATGATGAAAATAAAGCAAATGCATACTTTTGCAGTTCTGATTGCAACAATCCTTTTCCTGCAAATCCCTGTAAAAAATTCACTGGCAGGGCATCTTGATATTTCAGAAACTATTAAAATTGAAAATCCTGTTCCCGACTCACTGGTTTTTCAGCTCGATGAGGTGGTTGTTTCGGCGTTTAACCGCTCACAGGCGCTGGTTGAAATTCCGGGGTCGCTTACCTATCTGGGTAGTTTACTTATGGAAAGGGAAAAACATACCTATAATTTTC
>JAHYJP010000280.1 GCA_019429055.1 Bacteroidales bacterium | reverse complement strand
TTTTTTAATTTCGGGGAAGAGAAACCCAATTTTGTTTTTATCATAGTTGAAAGTCTTTCACGTAATTTTTCAGGCCCCGGAGCCCGATGGGGCAGTTTTACCCCTTTCCTTGATTCTCTTGCACAACACAGTATATACTGGGAGAATTTTCTCTCCACATCCGAAAGAACCTTCAATGTACTGCCATCTGCTATGGCATCCCTGCCTTATGGCACAAAAGGATTCATGGCCCTGGTTGAAGAGGGCAGAAGTTATCCCGATTTTGTTTCGTTGCCCAAAATATTGAATCAGGCAGAGTACCATTATAACTTTTTTTATGGGGGATGGGCTTATTTTGATTATATGGAAGTATTCATGAATCAAATGGGGTTTCACTACATTCTTGATGACAATAAATTTGGAAGTGCTTATGAAAAAATGCCTGATACGGGAGAAGGTTACAGCTGGGGATATCCTGACGACGCAACATTTCGAAGATCAATGGAAATTATTGACTCTTTCCCGGCGAATCCGCGAATGGATATTTTCATGACCCTGAACATGCATCAGCCTTTCTCTACTCCTGATCCTGAACTGTGGAAGCAGGTATTTAACGATCATCTGGAAACCATCGACATTAATAACCATGGTGCAGAATTTTATCATAACAGGCAACTTCAGTTCTCCTCAGTATTATACACCGATGATGCCATCAGGAATTTGCTTCAAGAATACAGCAAAAAACCCGAATACAACAATACGATATTTTTTATCCTGGGCGATCATCATCTGCAGATGCACGATTTCAATCCCATTGAAAAATACCATGTTCCGCTGATCATTTATTCGCCTATGCTCAATACCTCACGAAAATTCCCGGCAGTGTCGTCTGTTGCAGATCTTACACCCACAATTGCTGCCATGATGAAAAATAATTTTCAACTACAAATACCCCAAAAAACTCACTGGTTAGGCAATCCTTTAGATACTTCATCAAATTTCCGCAGCAAAAATTTTGTACCTTTCATGCGGGTTAACCGTAATATCGACGAATTATTATGGGATGAGTTTTTCTATTCGGAAGGAAGATTATTCATCATTGATGAGCATTTGGATCTTATTCCATTTGATGATCGCAAAAAACTTAAATTACTCGAAAAACAATTATCAAACTTCAGAATATTAAACAATTATGTTTGTAATGAGAACAAACTTTACAACCGTGAACAGGAATGATTTTATAATATCTTTACTTTTTCTGGTTACTGCCGCATTTTTCATGACAGGCTGCAACAATGCGGAAGTGGAAACAGAGTATCCCCAAACCCGCATTTTAGGACATCGGGGAAGTGGTCTTACTTCGGAAGAATTCCGGGAAAACACTTTTTCTTCTGTGGTAAATGCTTTTGAGCGGTTAGATGGAGCAGAAGTAGACATACAATGCAGCAAAGATGGAACTATATGGCTATTTCATGATGCAAACCTGCCTGGTAATGAGTTACTTTGTGTGCCCGGGGCAACAGACCGGGAGCTTGAGGAACTTTCCCGCGAAAGCGAAAATTTTACCATTACGCGTCTGGAAGAAATTTTTGAGTATATGATGCAGATGGAAAGAACTCCCATACTTTCACTGGATGTTAAAGGTCATTTTACCAATGGCTGTTTTGATACGGATAATGCACCAAACTCCTATTTTGATCTGATGGCGAAAAGTTTGAGTGATCTGCTTGCCAGGTATCCACTGCATACCCATGTTCTGGTTGAAACCGATTATATGTATTTTCTCGAATTATTAAAAAAAACGGAACCAAAGGTTGAGCTTTACCTGTTGGGATATAGTAACTTCAGCGAGAGAATTGACAAAGCCTTTAACAGCGGTTACCATGGTATCTCTTATAATTTTAAAGATGAATACCTGACCCATGAAGAAATAGAACTGGCACGTCAAAAGGGACTTAAAGTCCAGCTGTGGACCATTTACAACGAAGAAGATATGCAAGAAGCATTGAGCTGGAAACCGGATTTTATTCAAACGGGAATTTTGAAGCTTGGAGAAAAATTTTTATTCACGCCACATGAAGAACAAGGAAATTAATCTCTCTCATAAACTGAGATCATATACAGCAACCAAAGGCAGGCTTATAAACCTAACGATTGGCTTTCTTTTGCTTATTGTTATTACCAGTATTGCTTTTAAAGCAAATTATGCCAAACCGGGAAAAGTAATTGAATGGGACATCATTTCTTATTATGCATATCTTCCGGCTGTTTTTATTCATCATGATCTTGATTTTGAGTTTCGGGTAAATGACATAGAAAAATACGGAGAACTGATCTGGCCCGTTCGATCTCCCATTGGCAGGAACACGATCATTACCAGTATGGGCATGTCAATTCTATACTCACCATTTTTCTTTCTGGGTCATATTTTTGCCTTACTAGGTCCCTGGGAAGCTGATGGTTATAGTTTTCCCTATCGTTTCGCTCTGAGTTTCAGCGTTTTCTTCTACCTTATTCCGGGATTTATTTTTCTTGCAAAGATTCTGAGAAGGTATTTTGATGAGAAAGTCACTGCATTCACACTTATTGCAGTGCTTCTGGGCACCAACCTGCTGTACTATGCTACGGACGAAGGGCCCATGAGTCATGCATACAACTTTGCGCTTATTACCCTATATATCTGGGCAACTATAAAGTTTTACGATAAGCCGGGATTAACAAGAATAATTCTTTTAGGTGCTCTTGCAGGCCTTATTGCACTGATAAGACCTACTAATATCCTGGTACTTCTGCTATTCTTCTTCTGGGATTTAAGAAGCTGGAATGACCTTAAGCAACGGTTCAGTTTTTTTCTCAAACGATACTATTGGGTAATTCTTATGGCAGCCGCTTTTATTCTTGTATGGGTACCCCAGATGATTTACTGGAAATGGGCTACAGGACAATATTTCTTTTTCAGTTATGGGTTAAAAAATGACAGGTTTTATTTCGACAACCCCCAGATCTTCAATATCCTGTTCAGTTACAAAAAAGGCTGGTTTGTTTATACACCCATCATGCTTTTTGCTATTGCCGGTTTGTTTACTCTACCCCATAAGCTTAAAGGATTAATCCTGCCTTTTACCCTCCTTTCAGTCTTAAACATATATATCCTTTCTTCCTGGTCGGCCTGGTGGTTTGGCGGAAGTTTCGGATTGCGGGCGTTCATAGATATGTATGGCTTAATGGCTATTCCACTGGCAGCATTTATCAGTTATACCTTTCATAGCAAAAAAATAAAAAAATATCTGTTGACAGGATCTCTGACACTATTAATACTTTTCAATCTTTTCCAAACCTGGCAA
>JAHYJP010000279.1 GCA_019429055.1 Bacteroidales bacterium | reverse complement strand
TATCTCCTTTGGGCTAAGTGTGATCTACCTCAACAGGTACCACCAGCTCATCAGGGTATCTTACACCGGACTGGTTTTCGACCGCGACATTTTTCGCAAGAGCCTGCGCATTGGCATTCCAACCGGGCTGCAGCATACTTTTGTCTCTTTGGGTATGATGGCCCTGCTGCGTATCGTGAACGGCTTTGGCACCAACACCATTGCCGCCTATACCATTGCCGGACGCATCGACTCCTTTGCGGCCATGCCGGCCATGAACTTCAGCATGGCGCTGTCCACTTTCGTGGGACAAAACCTTGGGGCCAACAAGCCCGAACGCGTAAGGGCCGGACTGAGAAGCACCATGGTGATGACAACGGTCATTTCGCTGGTAGTGACCCTTGCAGCCTGGCTCTTTGGACGCGATATGATGCGGGTGTTTACTCCAGATCCTGAAGTGATCGAAATTGGCTACGAATACCTGGTAATTGTCAGCTCATTTTACGTCTTGTTTTCAGGCATGTTTACCATCAACGGCGTGATGCGCGGCGCCGGTGACACCCTCATACCCATGTTTATCACCCTGCTCTCGCTCTGGTTATTCCGGATACCCGCTTCCTGGTTTTTATCCCTAGAGATAGGCACCAACGGCATATGGTGGGGTATTCCCATTGCCTGGTTTTTTGGCTGGCTTTTCTCATACATCTATTATAAAACAGGCAAATGGCGATCAAAGGTAGTGGTGAAATATACTGACAGTCAATCCCTGAAAAAATAGGCTTCAAAAATTTCCAAAAAGCCTTTTCAAAAAACTAAATTGTATTATCTTTGCAACCTCAAATGGCTCCGTAGCTCAATTGAATAGAGCATCTGACTACGGATCAGAAGGTTTCAGGTTTGAATCCTGACGGAGTCACCACTAAATCAGCCACTTACGAGATAATCGCAAGTGGCTTTTTTCATTTCCTGAACATAATCTGAACATAGATTTCAAATTAAGCCTAATTTGACCTTTTTGCACAAAAGTGTTCAAAAATGCACTAAAAGGGGTAATTAAGCATCAACCCATGCTTATTAAGCAATTCTACAATTTTTTCCCACAGTACCTTGCCACTTGAAATTAAATTCCTTTCAAGATGAGCAAAATGCTAACCATCAAAGAGTTTGCCGACCTTACCGGACACTGTAAGCAAACCATTTTCAACCTAATCAAAGCTGGCGAGATACCTGCTTACCGACCCGGAAAGCGAAAACTACTTATTAAACATGAGGACTATCTTCAATTCATTGAAGGAAGGAGGGTGCGGTAATGAATTATAATCCTTTTGATGAAATAAATCAACGGCTCGGCCAAATAGAAGCGAAATTGGATCTCTTTCAAAAGGAAAAAGATTTGCATGAAACGCAAAAGTATCTTTCCTCAAAAGAAGCAGCCTTGGATTTAAAAATTTCCCGTGCTCATCTTTACCGAATGGTAATGAATAAGGAGGTGCCATTTAAAAAATTCAGAGGAAGGCTCCTGTTTAGCCGAGAACAATTACGAGAATTTGTTAACAGAAACGGGAAATTCTGATTATTAGCAATAGCATTTCCTGGGATAGATGCAAATTTAAAAACCAACAAATTACTATTTAAGCAACCGTAGAGGGCAGATAATAAAAAAATTAAAAGAGATGGAAAAAAAGGAAAGTTTTGTTCTTTACAAAAACTGGTATGAACCGATAAAGAACCTGAGTGATGCATCGCTCGGAAAAATATTGAGAGCAATTTTTGAAATACAAATTAATGGAATGTTGATAACAGAACTGGAGCCGGAATTGATAATGGCATTCAACTTTATGCAAACACAGTTCAAGCTCGATGCTGAAAGATACAGATTGAAATGCGAGAAAAACAAAGAAATAGCCATGATGGCCAAGAGAAAATAACAAACAAGCGAACGCTGCCGAACGTTACCGAATGTTTACGATCGCAGCCGATATGGGTTGGGATTAGTTGCTATGAATTGGGCTGTTGTGGGTTGGGCTGTTATGAATTGAATTGTTAACAGGGATAATAAGGGAGGGGGATTTTCCAAAAAAAATGAAAGCTATAAACCAAATAAAACAGGAATTGCAAAGCCAGGGAAATGGGAAACCCTATGTTTCGTTTTTCCGCAACTATGCTGACGCATTCCCAACCAAAATAAATTTGCTTCATTGGCTTTCGGGCAGTGAAATTTATAACCCCTTGTTAGATGCAGTCAGGAAGGAAACGAACATGGAAAGTCGCAAAAGGTTAAAAATGCAGTTACCCTGTATTACTCCATCAGGAATTTTCAAAGGCAGGGGAGAAAAATACCTTCAGCAGCATTCAGGTTTTATGGCGCTCGATATTGACCAGATAGAACCACAATGGGCAAAAAAGGTATTAAAATCGTTACACTTCATTTATTATGCAGGGTTGAGTGCATCGAGTAAGGGCGTTTGGGCATTGGTAAGGATTAGAACCCACGAAAAACACAAAAGCCATTTTTTAGCATTACAAACAGAGTTAGAAAAATCTGGTATTACCATTGACCCTGCTTGCGGCAATGTCGCACAATTAAGGTTTTATTCCTTCGACCCTGACCCTGTTTTCAATCCTTCAGCATCCGTTTTCAGCAAGTTGACCCCACCACCTCCTGTTATGGTGAATGTAAGTCCTGATGGGAATTTGGAGAAAATCAAAATTTTGCTCTCCAGGATAGAGCTAACCCAAACTGATATAACGCAAACCTATTCTGACTGGTTGAAAGTTGGGGGAACCCTTGCCAATCTTTATGGCGAAACTGGCAGGGATTTATTTCACGCATTCAGCCAGTATTATCCAAGTTACAGCCAAATTGAGACAAACAGGCAGTTTAACAGATGTTTGAGAAATACTCCTGATTATGGTTTGGGAATGCTTTTCTCAATTGCAGCCAAAGCTGGAGCAAAATTAAAACTATGACAGCAAGCCTTGCCATAATTGCGACCAGCCCTACAATGGTGAGCCGTCATGGTTAAAACATTAAAACAATGAAAAAAGAAACTTAAAAAAACTGTTATTAATTGCCGAGGCTTGTAACTTATTTTCGTTTCTGCTTTGGTTGTTACTAAATACTAAATCATTACAGTAAAAAACTCTTGAAAAACTGAAAAACATGAAGCCATTTACAAAAGGACATGACCCCCGCCGAAACACTAAAGGTAGACCCAAGGGCAGCCCAAACAAAAAGACGGACGAAATCCGGGCTTTGGTGCAAGACTTCATTGAGGTTAACATTGAAAGGCTTCAGAAAGACTTTGAACTCCTGGAACCAAAAGACCGCCTGGCTTTTTTAGAGCGTAT
>JAHYJP010000035.1 GCA_019429055.1 Bacteroidales bacterium | reverse complement strand
GTATTATTGTAAAAAACCAGGGAACCATTTTTATTGGAGGCCCACCGCTGGTAAAGGCCGCCACCGGTGAAGAAGTTACAGATGAAGAACTGGGTGGTGGAGATGTACATGCAAAAATTTCTGGTGTTGTCGATCACCTTGCCGATGATGATGTGCATGCCTTAAATATTTGTCGCGATATTGTGGATACTTTCCCCATGCCTGACAAACAGGACGTTGACAGAATTGAATCGCGTGATGCTATTTATGCATCAGAAGAACTTCACAATTATGCGGTTTTAAAAAGTAATCTTCCTGTTGATCATTTTGCTATTATTGAGCGACTGGTGGATGCGGGTGAATTTCATCCCTTCAAAGCCGAATACGCCAAAACCATCATTACAGGATTTGCCCGCATTGATGGATACAAGGTGGGAATAATTGCCAACAATGGCGTTGTGTTTGGAGAAACAGCGCGCAAAGCAGCACACTTTATTCAGCTTTGCAATTACCGCAAAATTCCCATGATCTTTTTACAAAATATTACAGGGTTTATCGTTGGGAAAAAATACGAGCATGAGGGCATTGCCCGCGACGGTGCCAAATGGATACATGCGGTGGCTACCAGCACGGTGCCCATTATCAGCATTGTAACCGGCGGTTCTTATGGTGCCGGAAATTATGCCATGGCCGGACGTGCATTCGATCCACGGTTTCTGTTTATGTGGCCCAACGCCCGCATTGGCGTTATGGGCGGCGACCAGGCGGCCAGGGTGCTTACGCAGATCAAACAGGCCAAAGCGCATAAATCTGATCCCAACAAACACCAGAAAACAGAAGAGGAAGTTTATAACGAAATCAAAGCCCGCTACGATTACGAAAGTTCTGCAATTTACTCCACCAGCCGTATCTGGGATGATGGCATCATCGACCCGGCAAATACGCGTAAAGTTTTATCTCTTGTTCTGGAGATCACAGCTAATAAAAAGTGGAAAGAACACCGGCCGGGGGTATACAGGATGTAATGGGTTATGGGTAACGGGTGATGTGTTGTGTTGTCCTGAAAAACGAAAGTAGGAAAATAAGAAAGTCAGAAATTAAGGATTTAAGCTTTAGGATTTAGGATTTCGTGCTTCGGATTTCGGATTTTGCTAAAACTCAGTTATTGCTTCGGGAGAGAATTTTAAGGATATGCAGAGCTTATAATACCAATCATTATGGAAACATACCAGAACATACAGACAGGCATCAGGGACGGGGTTTTTTCTCTCACCTTGAACAGGGAAGAGAAAAGGAATGCCATTAATGAACAAACTATGGATGAATTGGCGGACGCAATTGGCAGTATCCACAAAGAAAAGGATATTGTTGTTGCAATTTTGCAGGCCAGGGGAAGTGATTTCTGTGCAGGTGCCGATCTCGACTGGATGCGTACCACACAGCAAATGAATGTTGATCAGTTGCAGCAACAAAATACCAAACTGCAAAGGGTTTTTGAACTCTGGCATGATTTACCGGTTTTTACTGTGGCTCTTTTGCATGGTAATGTGGTGGGTGGTGCCATTGGACTGGTAGCCGCATCAGATCTGGTAATTGCCCGACCTGATGCTATGTTCAGGTTTTCTGAAGTCAGTCTGGGCTTGATCCCAGCCACCATAGCACCATATGTTTTGCAGAGAACCAACCGTAAATTTATCCGCAATGCCATGCTCACCACCATGCCATTCAATGCCGATGAAGCAATGGAAAATCAGCTGGTTGATGTAATTGCCGACAAAGGGTTGATGAAGGACATAACTGAGGAATATATATCGTATCTCAAAAAAAATGAACCCAATGCTGTAGCCCGCTGTAAACAATTATTGAATGACCTTGTTTTAAATCGGGTGCAGGAGCCTGTTGCTCAGCACACCACACGCCTGCTCGCAGAAGTTCGAAAGTCTGATGCCGCATCCCATCGTATTGAAAAGTTTTTTAAAAAAGCAAGTAAGAGGAATGAAGATTAAAAAAGTACTCATAGCCAACAGGGGAGAAATTGCCTTAAGGATTATGCGGAGCCTGAAAAAACTGCAAATTCACAGTATTGCAGTTTATACAGAAGCAGAAACATATGATCAACATGTGCTAATGGCAGATGAAGCCCATCCGCTGGGCCAAGGTAGCCTGGAACAAACCTGGTTGAATATTCCTCTGATCATTGATATTGCAAAAAAATCCGGTGCCGATGCAGTGCATCCCGGCTATGGATTCTTATCTGAAAATGCCGCCTTTGCCCGGGCATGCGAAGAAGCAGGTATTATTTTCATGGGTCCGCAAAGCCACGTAATTGAAAAGATGGGTAGTAAAACCCTGGCAGCACAATATGCCCGGGAAGCTCAGATTCCCCTGTTACCCCGTTTGGAAGGTTCTCAGGAATTTTTGATTGAGAATGCACCTGTCCTGGGTTTTCCCCTGCTTGTAAAAGCAGCAGCCGGTGGCGGCGGAAAAGGCATGATACGGGTGGATGTTCCCCAGATGCTCAGCCACGCTGTTCATACAGCTTCTCAACAAGCAAAACGCTATTTTGCCGATGAAACGGTCTATGTAGAAAAATACGTTGAAAATCCAAGGCATATCGAGGTGCAGGTGCTGGCCGATCATCACGGAAACGTAATCCATCTGCTGGAAAGAGAATGTACATTGCAACGAAACCACCAGAAGGTTGTAGAAGAAGCCCCATCAGTTACCCTTAATGATAAAGTGCGTGCTGATTTGCACCAGAGTGCCGTAAACATTGCCCGTACTGTTGGATACAGAAGTGCAGGAACTGTTGAGTTTATCATGGATGAAAACCTGCAGTTTTATTTTCTGGAAATGAATACGCGTATCCAGGTGGAACATCCTGTTACAGAAATGATTACAGGTGTTGATCTTATTGAAGAACAGATCAGAATAGCTGAGGGAAATGCCCTTTCAGTTCAGCAGGCAGACATTTCTTCCAACGGCCATGCAATAGAAATGCGTTTGTATGCCGAAGATCCTGCCATGGATTTCAGACCATCAGCCGGCTTTGTAAAGAAAATTATTTTTCCCAATGCCCGTGGATTGCGCATCGACAGCGCCCTCGAAAATTCAGGCTTTGTACATCCCAGCTTTGATGCAATGATTGCGAAAGTTATAATTCACGGGAAAAACCGCGAACAAGCCATTATCGGTATGCAGGAAGCCTTATCCGGTATTATGGTTCATGGTATCAAAACCAATATAGATCTTCTTGCCAATATTGTTGATGATAAATCTTATCAGGATAATAATATCAGTACTCACTCCATAGGGCAAAATCTAAAAAAATGGGCTGTTCGTTTTGATGAAGAAGAGTCTGTTTTTCTAAGTGCAGCCCTGTTTATCTGGCTGGAGAGATTTAACAAAGCCACCGGAAAGAGTTCCTGGAGGATGATCGGAAATGAAAAGCTGAAGATCAACAATATCGAAAAAAATATATTTTATCATCCCAAAGGCGATGAAGGTCTTGTTATTACTATGGATGATAAAACTGTAAGCATTAACAATATCTTATTGAAAGAAAATAAAATTGATTTTTTCCGGAACAATATTCCCCAAACCGTTGTTTTTAATCATTCGCAACGTGATGCCATATTTCTTATTGAAGGAAAAAATTATCATGTTTTGCTTCCTGATATTTTGCCTCTGCCCAAACAGGCTTCAAATGGCGGTATGCTTAAAATACCAGATCTGAAGGCATCTTTATTCGGAAAAGTATTGCGCATTAATGTTTCAGATAAACAAAAAGTAAAAAATGGTGAGCCACTGCTGGTACTTGAATCCATGAAAATGGAAAATACAATTCTGGCCCCTTTGGATACCATAGTATCAAAAGTAAATGTAAAAGTTGGTGATCAGGTTATTGATGGGCAAACACTCATCTTTTTCGAATCCTGAGCCTTAAATCTTAACAATAGAAGTCTAAATGAAAAACAGTCCCTATTTTTCGCAGGAGCACGAAGAGTTCCGACAAATGGTGCGAAAATTTGCAGAAGAGAAAGTGCGTCCTGTTGCTGCTGAACTGGACCAGAAAGAACAATTTTCAATTGAGTTGACCCGGGCTATGGGCCATGCCGGTTTATTCGGTGTGAATATTCCCAAAGCATATGGTGGCCACGGACGCGACTATCGCTCACTGGTTCTTGCCGTTGAAGAAATTGCCCGTGTGGATGGAAGTCAGGCTGCAACGCTTGCAGCACACAATTCACTGGGTATTGGTCCCATTTATATGTTCGGAACAGAAGAACAAAAAAAGAATTTCATTCCCAGACTTACATCCGGTGATCACACATGGGCATTTGCTCTTACTGAACCCAATGCAGGCAGCGATGCCATGGGAGCCGAAACAAGGGCTGAACTGATTGATGGCCAATGGGTTATTAACGGGCATAAGATTTTTATTTCAAATGCAGCTTCTCCCATGTCCCTGGGAGGCACCATTCTGGCCATTACCGGCGAAGAAGATGGTAAAAAACTACTTACCACTATTTTGGTGGAAAGTTCATCTCCCGGATATGTCAAAGAAAGGATTACCAATAAAATGATGTGGCGAAGTGCCGATACCGGAAAACTTAGCTTTGACAATGTAAAGGTGCCCGAGTCGAATTTGCTGGGTGAGCTTGGCAAAGGTGGCCGGCAAATGCTGGAAACTTTGGATAGTGGCCGTCTTACAATTGGAGCTATGGGTCTGGGCCTTGCCAAAGGTGCATTTGAGATGGCTCAGAATTATGCAAATAAACGGCAACAGTTCGGAAAACCCATTAAAAAATTCCAGGCTATCTCTTTTAAACTTGCCGATATGGCACTGAAAATAGAGCTTGCATCCAACATTCTGTATAATGCAGTATGGCGCAAGGACAACGGGTTGCCATTTGGCAAAGAAGCTGCCATGGCAAAACTTTACACATCCGAAATTGCCAAAGAGATCTCAGACGAAGCTGTTCAGATTCATGGAGCTTACGGTTTAGTGCGCGATACCGATATCGAACGCTTCTATCGTGATCAGAGAATCCTTCAAATCGGTGAGGGAACCAGCGAAATATTAAGGCTGGTTATCTCACGGCACATCGATCAATAAAAAACACTAAAAAAAGCACACACTATGGAAGACCGCAAGAAAGATCATATCAACCTTGCACTTACTAATCGCACAGGAACCATTGAAAAGGACACACGCTTTATTTATGAACCACTCCTTTCGGGGCATGTGGTTCCTGAATTGCCGCAGATAAAACTGGCGGGCAAAACAATGAAGGTGCCTTTATGGATCTCCAGTATGACAGGTGGTAGCGGTATTGCAAGACATATCAATACCAACCTTGCTAGTGCAGCCAATGAATTTGGACTTGGGATGGGCCTGGGCTCATGCAGGATCCTTCTCGAATCAGAGAAACACCTTCCCGACTTTGATATGCGTAATGTCATAGGCAATGAATACCCATTCTGGGCCAATCTGGGCATTGCCCAGCTGGAGCAGATGGTTGAGAAGGGAACGCTTAATGAAGTTACCGACATGATGAACCTGTTGCGTACCGACGGACTGGTAATTCATGTAAACCCCCTGCAGGAGTGGTTTCAGCCCGAGGGTGACCGCCTGAAGTATCCACCTCTGGATATCATTAAAGAAGTCGTTAATCAGTTGGATATGCCCATTCTCGTTAAAGAAGTAGGACAAGGGATGGGAAGGGAAAGCCTTCGTGCACTCATGAAACTGCCGCTGGCAGGAATTGAGTTTGCTGCCTTTGGCGGAACCAACTTTGCCCGTGTGGAGATGATGCGTCGGCCATCAACCGACCATGAACTGTTTGAACCCATGGTATATGTAGGTCAGACTGCAGAAGATATGCTTGCTGATGTAAAGAAGCTTCTTTATGAAGGAGAAGATTGTAAAGCCCCTATGCTTATTATTAGTGGAGGGATCCGTAACTATCTTGATGGGTACTATTTTATCAGTACAAGTCCCATCCCGGCAGTTTATGGCATGGCCTCAGGTTTCCTTAAGCATGCCCGCGACAGCTATTCAACACTCAGAGATTGGGCCTCCTCGCACATTGATGGTTTAAGAATGGCACATGCATATCTCAGGATCAACGAATAGGCTCTGCAGGTTAAGGTTGAGATTAAGGTTGAGATGTTGATTTCGAATTTTTATAATGGGTTGATGCGGTGATAATTTGATTTTATAATGATGCGTGAACAAAATCCTTTAAAAGGTTTCTCCAAATTAAGTCGTGACGAAAAGGTTAAGTGGCTTTCGGAGTATTTGTCTGATCAAAAATTATCAGCTTTTTTGGATAGCTTCCGCATGCCGGATGAAGAAAACCAAAATAAATTCGAAAGTTTTTCTGAAAATACACTTTCCAATTACCATCTCCCCTGGGGACTGGTTCCCAATGTGCTGATTGATGATAAACTCTATCATGTACCTGTAGTAATTGAAGAAAGTTCAGTGGTAGCTGCCGCATCTAAGGCGGCTTCATTCTGGGCACAAAGAGGTGGTTTTCGTACACTTTACATCAGCACCCTTAAAAAAGGGCAATTGCATTTTACTTTCAGTGGCGATGGTGAAGCACTGAAAAAACACTGGGAAACAATTGGTCAGCAGATAAAATCCGGCGTAAAGCACCTAACCCAGAATATGGAACAAAGGGGAGGTGGAATTACCGGCATTCATCTGAAGCAGATTCCCGGTTTGCCATACGATTACTATCAGCTTGATCTCGAAGCAGAAACCATGGATAGCATGGGTGCCAACTTCATTAATTCCATTCTGGAAGAAGCAGGCCGTATTTTGCCGGAATTAATTCATAACAGGATAGGAAACGGGCAGGTTGAAATTATTATGGCCATTCTCTCCAACTACACCCCTGAAAGTATTGTTAAGTTGCAGGTTCAGGCTCCTGTAAGCGAGCTTTCCTGGGCAAAAGAAATGACCCCTGAGAAGTTTGCCCGTCGAATGAAATGGGCTGCCGATATTGCATGGCATGATACCGGAAGGGCTGTTACCCACAACAAGGGAATCTACAATGGTGTGGATGCAGTGGTACTGGCTACTGGTAACGATTTCAGGGCTGTTGAAGCTGCAGGTCATGCCTATGCCGCCAGAGACGGGCAATACCATGCCCTTAGCCGGGTAAACCTGGAAAACGATATTTTTTCGCTCGAACTTGAAATACCCATGGCACTGGGAACTGTTGGAGGACTCACCAAACTGCATCCCCTGGCAGCCAAAACCCTTCAGATCTTAGGAGAACCCGATGCACGCACTCTCATGAAAATTGCCGCTGCCATTGGTCTTGCCAATAATTTTGCAGCAATGGCTTCTTTGGTAACTACCGGCATTCAGCAGGGACATATGAAAATGCACCTGCATAATATTCTTAACTCACTCGATGTAAATCCTGAGTATTATCCAAAGATTGAAGAGCATTTCAGTGTTAAAACCGTAAGCGTTAGCGCGGTGCGGCAGTTTATTTCCACTCTTAAATAAGTGTGCTTTATGGAAAGCTTTTTTTCTCATGCCAAGCTTATCCTGATGGGAGAATATGCCGTTTTGTATGGCGCCAATGCCATTTGTCTTCCCCTGAAAACAGGACAGAAGCTGGAGATAGAAAATAATATTCCCGGGCAGATACACTGGAAATGGACGTTTGAAAAAAATATTCTGGCAGATATTACCCTGGAATCTGAATCCCTTGAAATAATTGAAACCAAAGCAGGCAATGCACAATGGGCTATTGATTTGATTTTATATATCAGGCAGCAAAATCCTGCTTTTTTAAAAAATAAGGGATGTAGCCTGCATTTTATTAATCTTTTCCCTCCGGAGTGGGGGCTGGGCAGCAGCTCAGCAACTATTTCATCGCTTTGCAGGTATGCAGGAGTGAACCCATATATTGTAAATGAGAAACTGATGGGAGGTTCCGGAGCCGATATTGCCTGCACAACTGCCCCTAAATGGTTTCTCTATCGTCGCTCCCTTCCTGAACCTGATATATGGCAAATCCCGACCGGGTATCCATTCCCTGATAATACATTCTTTATCTATTCAGGACAAAAGCAGGAAACCGCAGGGCATTTAAAAAGTATGACGCAGGCAGAAAACAAACCCAATAATGCAATATGGCCTGAAGTCGATAAATTCATTCTGCGTTTTCTTGCTGCATCAACTTTGCCGGAGGCTTTAAAGATTATCGATGATCACGAATTACTTATCGCAAGCCAGATTCAAAAGCAACCCATCGGGAATCTTTTTAAAGATTTTCCCGGTAAGGTAAAATCGCTGGGAGCATGGGGTGGCGACTTTTTTTTGGCTTTGAGTCAGCAACCGCCCGGCTTTGTCAAAAACTATTTTAGCAAAAAAGGTTATGATAAAGTATTTTTGTGGAAAGACTTTGTGAATGCCGATGCTTTTTCAGGATAATAACATCAGTTACAGAACATCCAGATTTTTTAAGTTATGTGTGTAAAAGGAAAAATCACTTACAGTAGCCCGTCGAATATTGCAATTGTCAAATACTGGGGGAAGGAACCCGGCGATCAGATACCAATGAACCCTTCGCTGAGTATGACTCTGGATAAATGCCGCAGTTTTACAACGGTAGAATATGAGGTTAAAAAAGGATCGGATTTTTCTGTTGAAGTGATTTTTGAAGGGAAAAGATCTACAGAGATAGAGGCCAAACTTCAGCGGTGGTTTACCAAAATTTCCTATTTCTTTTCATGGTTAAAACATGCACGACTTCGCATAGAAAGCCACAATAATTTTCCGCATTCTGCCGGAATAGCATCTTCTGCCAGTGGTATGAGTGCACTGGCCATGTGTTTGTCGGCCATCGACGGACACGTAAGAAATGATAAAACTGAGAACCCACAGATTCAGAGCAATATTTCACGTCTGGGATCAGGCAGTGCCTCGCGATCGGTAATGGGTCCCTGGGTTATCTGGGGTAAGAGTGTTGCTTTTACCGATGCTTCCGACGAATATGCAGTCGTTGTGCCTGATGTTCACGCTCATTTCCGGAAACTTCATGATACAATTATTGTGGTTGACAAGACCCCCAAAGCAGTTAGCAGCCGCGACGGACATACGCTCATGGAAGGCCATCCCTGGCGCAAAGGGCGCATCGGGCAGGCAAATCAGAATTTCAAAGAACTGATCAAAGCTCTCAAAACGGGCGACTGGAAATTGTTTCAAAAGATCACCGAGAATGAGGCCCTGAGTCTTCATGCCCTTATGCTTGCATCAAAAGGTGGAATGATGCTCTGGAAAGGGGATACGGTAGAATGGATGCATTACCTGAGAGCAGAAAGACAGAACAAGGGAATTCCTCTGGCATTTACCCTGGATGCAGGAGCAAATATACATTTGTTATATCCCGATGAAGCCCGTGAAGATATACTTCAGATACTTAAAAACTCTCATGTACCCTATATTGAGATGATACATGACCAAACCGGCAGTGGTCCGGAGAAACTTTTTGATGAGTATGAGCAATGCTGAGAAAAAACGATTCTTTGGCAAAGTACTTTTGCTGGGAGAATATAGCATCATTCAAGGGGGTGAGGCTCTAACTGTCCCCTTTGAGAAATTTTCCGGCCGCTTTGAATTTTCCGGGAATAAGGGTTCTTCAAATCCTTTGCAGGCAGAAAGCAACAGAATACTCAGGGATTTTCTGCATCACTTGAAAAATCCGGAACTCAGATCAAAGTTTTTCTACCCTGTTGATCTGGAAGAATTTGAAAAAGACCTGGAAAAGGGAATGTATTTCAGCAGCAATATCCCTCAGGGTTATGGTGTGGGAAGCAGCGGTGCTCTTGTGGCAGCATTGTTTTATCATTATGCTCAGGGCAGCCGGTTGTTTCAAACTCCCGATGAAATCACCTTTCGGAATTTAAGAGAACAACTGGCCCTTATGGAATCATGGTTCCACGGCAGTTCATCGGGTCTGGACCCATTGACCAGTTTGCTGGGTAGTCCCATAAGAGTGCATTCTGAAAAAAAGATCTCTTTTCCTGATTTTCCACTTTTTACGGATTCATTTCATTATACACCTTTTCTTATCGATACCGGTAAACCCGGAAATACCAGACCGCTGGTCGACTGGTACAACCGGCAGCTTTCATCAGGGCAGTTTAATGCAGATCTTCTCAAGGCACTCAGCAACCAGGTTTTGAATGCCCTGTATAAAAAAGACAGGTTCTTTTTTGAAAGTTTCCTGGCGCAATTATCACTTTTTCAACTGGAGAACATGCGTCCTATGATACCCGACATCATTAGGTCGCTCTGGCAGCAGGGTATTTATTCAGGAGAATGGCTTCTTAAACTTTGCGGCTCAGGTGGTGGTGGATTTGTGCTGGGCTTTACTGATCATTACGAGCATGCAAAGAAAAAAATTGAGGATGCAGGATTGAAAACTACCCATCTTTCTTAGGCATAACGTTAAACTGGTTTTTTCTTCCTGAACCAATCCATTCTTTTAATTAGTTTTTCAACCGGGTGACTTTGCAGCCGAAACCTTATTCTTTAATAAAAATCCCGTTACGATCATTCCGGCTCCGGCTATATAGCAGGTAACATGCATAGGTGGAAAAAACACCCTGAGCATTATAATCTGTATGGTAAGCCAGCCTGTAAGAATCAATCCTTGTAAAATAATTAATTCCGTATAGTATTTTGTTTTTCTCACCGTAACAACTGCTATGAAAATACTCAGTAAACCGTTGGCAACGAAAAGTATAATACCGGGTATCAGGTAACTTTTAAAAGGAGAGTTTTCCGGAAAGCCGGCAGGAATTTGTAATACACTTCCTGTGGGATCATAAATAAGCAATGAACCGCCGTAAATAGCACCCAGTCCATTGAAAAATAGCAGAAACAGGGCAATTACTCTTAAACTTTTTTCCATAAACTGAAGATGGAGTATGTATAACCAGATCTTGCCCTTTATTGAGCCCCCAGGTATTTGAAAGCCTCATAAACCAGAAAGGCCGGCCACACAATGGCTTTTAAAAATCCTATTAATCCAACCCAGAATCCGGTTGCTTGCGAAATGAAATAAATGGCTGCACCTATAAAACCTAATCCATAAACTGCGCCCGAATGAGCATTGCTGTGAACATCTTTTTTCATGACTTTTTTTTGCTAAAATTATAAATTTAAAAGCATTATAAAACTGGCAGTCAAATATTTTCCAAAAAACTCTGGCATCAGACTTTCTGCAGAAAATCCTTTTAGTTCTGTCAGATTTTTCTTAAATTAAGGTTCTTAATATTTGCCCCAATTGACAATATTTTCTCTGATTGTGAAAGTCAGATGAATTTATTATCAGAATTAAATCACCTAAATCCGATATCATGAAAGAATTTTTAGAAAACAATGAATTTCAGCAAATTCTGAAACAAACAGAAAAGTTTACCAACGGCAAAAAAAGATTTTCCGATGTTGAAGATAAACAGGGCAACCAATATGTTGACCTGGTGCAGGAAGGGGGCGGTGTATTGGGAGTTGCCCTGGTTGGATATACCTATGTGCTCGAACATGCAGGCATACGTTTCTTCAGCCTTGCCGGCACCTCTGCCGGAGCAATCAATACCATAATGCTGGCAGGACTGGGACCGGTTGACCAGCCCAAATCTGAAAAGATCCTTGAAATATTAAGCAACAAAAATCTTTTCGATCTGGTGGATGGTGACCGATCGGTAAGAAGACTTATCCAAAGACTGATACGCGGAGAATCAGGAATTGGTTGGATGATTGCTAGGAATGCGATCAGATTTTACCGCATACTTACCCGTCAGTTGGGTCTTAATCCCGGGCAGGATTTCCGGCAATGGATTACTTCCGAACTGGGCAAAAACAATATTTCTACCATGGGCGATCTGGCCCGTTTACGTGGTAAATTACCCGATGGTTTCAAAAATGTAAGTGAAGGAGACACTGAAGAAATGCTTCCTAAACTGGCAATCATTGCTGCTGATATAACCACTCACAGCAAAATTGAATTTCCCAGAATGACTGAATTGTTTTTTGAGAATCCCAATGAAGTATCACCTGCTGAAGTGGTGAGAACGTCTATGTCTATCCCCCTTTTTTTTGAACCGGTAACATGGAAAAATATTCCCAATGCAGGCAAAACTCATGAAAAAGCCTGGATAGAGCATTGCCGGTACTTTGGACCGGTACCCCCTGATGTTACTTTTGTTGATGGCGGATTGCTGTCCAACTTTCCCATTAATGTATTTCATCGAAGTGATGGAGGGGTGCCGCGTATACCTACCTTTGGGGTGAGACTGAGTACTTATCGCCAGAACTATTCTGTAATAAAAGGATTGAAATCAATGACAGGTGCTATGATAAGTACCATGCGGCAGATACATGATTATGACTTCCTGCGGCGTAATCCCGATTATTCGCAACTGATCTGTCATATTAATGCGGATAAGGATTTTAACTGGCTTGATTTTGAGATCAGTCGGGATGAACAGGTGAGAATGTTTTTACTTGGTGCACGCCAGGCATTGAAATTCCTTGAATCTTTTGAATGGGAGAAGTATAAAGAAACCAGGAGAAAATTATCCGAAGTAACCAAGCATTAATTGTTTATTAGTGAATCTCAATTAAAGAATTTTTCTGCCAGACCCGATTTTTTGTAAATTTGATAAAAATCAGATGCTATGACTAAAGAAACCCTAATTAAAGAAACCCTGAAAACTCTTTCTAAACTTCCCGATATGAAAGTGAAAGAAGTTTCCGATTTCGCTTTTTTTTTATTAAAGAAGTATGATGAAGAAATTTTACAAAGCGGTATTGAAAATCTTGTAAGTAAATCTCAAACTTATAGTTTTCTTAAAGATGAAGAAGATTTATATACTGTTGAAGATTTAAAGGAGAAGTATAAATGAGGAAAGGTGATATAATTCTTATTCCATTTCCATTTACTGACCTGTCAGGAAGTAAAAACAAACCAGCTTTTGTTCTTGCTGTGGGAGAATTTGACCTTACACTAGCGTTTATCTCTACTCAATTGGGCTGGAAGGAGAAAACAGACGTTTTATTAACACCGGATTTTGAAAATGGATTGAAGAAGCCTTCGATTATAAGAATATCCAAAATCGCAACAATAGATAAAACTTTGGCATTAGGTCGAATTGGAAGTGTAAAAAAGGAGGATTTGGACCTTGTGAACAAAAATTTGATTAAGATTTTGAAATTGGATTAAAAAGCCAATATTGAAATAAATTTATTAATACGAATAATGAAATGACAAAAAAGCGCATTGTAGTTCTTACCGGTGCAGGTGTAAGTGCCGAGAGTGGTATTAGCACCTTTCGCGATAGTGGCGGACTTTGGGAGAAATATGATATTATGGAAGTGGCTACTCATGAAGCATGGGTCCGTAATCAGGATCTGGTTATGGAATTTTATAACCAGCGACGCAGGCAGCTTTATGAAGTTGAACCCAATGCTGCACATTACGCCCTGGTAAAGCTGGAAGAAAAATATGACGTTTACATCATTACCCAGAATGTTGACGATCTGCATGAAAGGGCAGGTTCAAAAAATGTTATGCACCTGCATGGTGAACTCAAGAAAGTGAGAAGCAGTGTGGATGAAAAACTGGTATACGAACTTGATGGATGGGAATTGAAAAAGGGAGATAAGTGTGAGAAAGGATCACAACTGCGGCCGCATATTGTATGGTTCGGCGAACCGGTCCCGATGATTCCTGAAGCAGCTCAGCTTTCATCTACTGCCGATATTTATCTTATTATAGGAACGTCATTGAATGTTTATCCGGCTGCAGGTCTTGTGGGTTACACGCCACCCGGATGCCCGGTTTATCTTATTGATCCGGCGGAAGTATCTGTTTCACATATTCCCGGAGTAAAAGTGATCAGGGAAAAGGCCGGAAAAGGAACCGCTGAACTGGTTGAGAAACTTTTGAAGGAAGCCTGATGATGAAAAAACTCTCCATGGACGAACTGGGAAGGGTAAGTCCTGGTAAATTCAAAGAACTTGAAAAATTTCCCCTGGTAATTGTGCTTGACAATATCCGCAGCATGATGAATGTGGGTTCTGTATTTCGTACCGCTGATGCGTTCAGGATTGAAAAGATTCTTCTCTGCGGTATTACTGCCTGTCCGCCCAACAAAGAAATACACAAAACTGCACTGGGTGCCACCGATTCGGTCGACTGGCAATACTTTGAAGAAACTGTGGATGCTGTAAAAGCATTACGGGATGAAGATTACCAGGTTTTTGCCCTTGAACAAACCACACAAAGCCAATCACTGAAAGATTTTCAGCCGCAAACAGGGGTGAAATACGCACTTGTTTTTGGTAATGAAGTAAAAGGTGTGCAGGATAGTGTTTTGCAACAATGCCATGGTTCAATTGAGATTCCGCAGTTTGGCACAAAGCATTCCTTTAATGTTTCTGTTACTGCCGGAATTACACTCTGGGATTTTTTTTCAAAGATGGACCGGTTTAGTACTCTGAAAAAGACCGGTTTTTGACACTTTCCTAAATCTCAAACTAAATCTTAACCTTAGCCTGGCGTTTTATCATGGTCTGCCTGAAACCTGAAACCCAGACGCTTGCCTGTGCGGGTTCTCATTTCGGCTGAATTCTCATGGATTTCCGATACGCTGATCTCTTTTACCAGATCATAGGGGGTAAGCAATAAATCAAAATCAATACTGTAGAGCACAGCCGATTCTATGATACGGCGAAGGTCATCCTGATTAATGGCTTCACCCATAAACTGGTTATAATAAAACCCGGTCTGGTGTTTTCCCTCCACAAGAAAATGTTTGTCTTTATTGATAAATACCCTTGCTACCAGGTAACCCAGATCGTTGATGCGGTTATAGCGGAAAGAATCGCTGAGAAAGTTGTAGATGTTGATTACACCTGAGAACGAGCGGTTTGGATCTACCTTGATGTAAGGTGTTTTCATAACATCATGTGCCCGTGGAAATTCAAAAACATTGGAATGCATCAGAAATACAAGTGTATCAGCCGCAAACCTTAATTCTGCCTCAAAATCTCCTTTGTCCTGAAATTCTACTCTTATCTTGCTATGACCTTCATCGGTGAGTTTACGATCGGTTTCAAAACGAATCAGATCAGCAACGAGTTTGAGTTCCTGAAAAACTTCGAGGGTATTCTGATAGATATGCTTCTTTAATCCGGCTTTCCTGACAAGCTTGTCATAAAACCTGAGATGGTTTTCCTGTTCCATAGTTTATAGGCTTTAACAAAATAAAAGTATAAATAAAAATTGAATCCTATTCATGTAATATGTTCATAACTCAGATGATGATCGGAAAGCATTTCTAAAAATCAGTACTTTTGCACTCAAAAGTTATTTTGATGCGGATTGATATTCTTACAATATTCCCCGAAATGTTTGATGGACCTTTTTCTCATTCCATTGTAAAACGGGCAAAGGAAAAAGGGCTTGTGGAGATCCACCTTCACAATATCCGGGATTATGCTACCGATAAACACCGCAGGGTTGATGATTATCCTTTTGGTGGTGGCGCAGGCATGGTAATGATGATTGAACCTGTTCTCAACTGTATTGAAAACCTCAAAAAGGATCGTGATTATGATGAAATCATTTTCCTGACACCCGACGGACAGATGTTCGATCAGCCCATTGCCAATCAATTATCTGTTTTGAAAAATATTATCCTGCTTTGCGGACATTACAAGGGGATTGATGAGCGACTGAGAGAACATGTTATTACCCGCGAAATAAGTATCGGCGATTATGTGCTTTCAGGGGGTGAGCTGGCCGCTGCGGTGGTAACCGATAGTATTGTGAGAATTTTGCCCGGTGTGCTGGGTGACGAAACTTCAGCATTGTCCGATTCATTTCAGGATGGTTTGCTTTCGCCCCCGGTTTATACCCGGCCAGCTGATTACAAAGGCTGGAAGGTACCCGATATTCTGCTCTCGGGTCACGACAGAAAGATTGCTGAATGGCGCCATGAACAGGCATTGGAAAGAACCAGGAAAAGAAGGCCCGGCTTATTGGAAGACGATGTCTGACCCTTTTATTCATATCAATGATGATAAGTTTACACAAAGCAGTTTTTTTCACCGGAAAATACAAAACATTGTTTTTTTTATTTCAATAAATTCTCTAACTTTGCACTCCCTTTTACGAAAAGTATTTGTAAAACAATCATATTGAAATAATTCCCGGGCACTGCGCTCAGCTTAAACGATTAAAATACAGAGAGTCATGAACCAGATGGAAATAATGAATTTTGTGCAGGATTTAATTACTGAAAAAAGAGAATTTCCTGCATTTAAAGCCGGAGATACCGTAACTGTGCACTATAAAATCAAGGAAGGTAACAAGGAAAGGATCCAGCCCTTTCAGGGAGTAGTGCTTCAGAGAAGAGGCAGCGGTGCAACCGAAACTTTCACCATGAGAAAGATATCAGGAAACATTGGAGTGGAAAGAATTTTCCCTATCAATTCTCCTTTCATTGAGAAAATTGAACTCAACCGCCGCGGTGTGGTTCGCAGGGCAAGAATTTTTTACCTTCGTGAACTGCGTGGTAAGAAAGCAAGAATCAAAGAGAAAAGAGTATAGCAATCCTTACCGGAAACATGAGCCATTGGAAAAACCAGTGGCTTTTTTTTTATAATTTTGTAGATAAAAGGTTAAGGTTAAGATTAAGGTTAAGATTAAGATATTGATAAACCTATCAACTTATTCCCGAATCGCTGTCGCTCTCGGGACTTTCGCTTCGCTACAGCAACCTATCAACTCAATCAACTCATTAAGGACCTTAAACAAAACATACGAACTATGAAGAAACTTATTGAATGTGTACCCAACTTTAGTGAAGGAAATGATATGGGGATCATTAAGCAGATCACCGATGAAATTGAATCTGTTGATGGCGTTAAACTGCTCGATGTAGATCCCGGGAAAGCTACCAACCGCACTGTCGTTACTTTGGTTGGTACACCCGATGAAGTTATTGAAGCTGCTTTCAAAGCTGTCAGGAAAGCATCGCAGTTGATAGATATGAGTAAGCATAAGGGCGAGCACCCTCGCATGGGAGCAACAGATGTATGCCCCCTGGTACCGGTTGCCAATATTACAATGGAAGAGGTAGTGGAATATGCCCGTAAGCTGGCTGAGCGTATTGGTAATGAACTCGATATTCCCGTTTATTGCTACGAAAATGCTGCCTTTGAGCCCAAACGACGAAACCTGGCAAATTGCCGCAGTGGCGAATATGAAGGCTTACCCGACAAAATGAAAAATCCTGAATGGAAACCCGATTTCGGACCTGCAGTATTCAACGCAAAAAGTGGTGCCACTGCAGTTGGAGCACGCGATTTCCTGGTGGCTTATAACATAAATCTCAACACTACTTCAACCCGTCGTGCCAATGCCATCGCATTTGATGTGCGTGAAAAAGGACGTGTTAAACGTGAAGGAAATCCTATTACAGGAAAAATTGTAAAAGATGAAAAAGGCGATAAAGTTTTTATTCCCGGGTCATTGAAAGCAGTTAAGGCCATTGGTTGGTTCATTGAAGAATATGGAGTGGCTCAGATTTCTATGAACCTTACCAATATCTCCATTACTCCTGTGCATGTTGCTTTTGATGAAGTAGTGCAGAAGGCGCATGAGCGTGGCATAAGGGTTACAGGATCAGAACTGGTGGGACTCGTGCCCCTGCAGGCCATGATTGATGCAGGAAAGTATTTTCTGCGCAAGCAGCAAAGAAGTGTGGGTGTTTCGGAAGCTGAACTGATCAAGATAGCTGTGAAGTCCATGGGTCTTGATGAGCTTAAGCCCTTTAATCCCAAAGAAAAGATCATTGAATATATGATCGAAGAAGATGCGGGGAAAAAACTCATCGAAATGAATTTGCAGGAGTTTGCCGATGAAACAGCCAGCGAATCACCCGCTCCCGGTGGCGGTTCGGTTTCGGCCTATGTGGGTGCTCTGGGAATTTCCCTGGCAACCATGGTGGCCAATCTTGCATCGCACAAACGTGGCTGGGATGATAAATGGGAATTTTACAGCAAATGGGCAGAAAAAGGTCAGGCTATAAAAAATGAACTTACCTGGCTGGTTGATGAGGATACCCGTTCTTTCAACCGGATCATGGAAGCTTTCGGGCTTCCCAAATCTACCGATGAAGAGAAAAAAGCCCGTCATCAGGCTATTCAGGATGCTACAAAATATGCCATTGAAATTCCATTCAGGGTAATGCAAAAAGCTTATGAAAGTATGGATGTAATCCAGGAAATGGTGGAGAAAGGGAATCCTGCCTCTGTTACCGATGCCGGTGTGGGAGCACTTTGCGCCCGTACCGCTGTTATGGGTGCTTATATGAATGTTCGCATCAATACAGCCGACCTCGAAGACAAAGCATTCGTTAAGGATATTGTTGAGAAAGGCCGCGAAATTCAGGAAGCAGCCATTAAGAAGGAACAGGAGATCATTAAACTGGTAGAAGAAAGAATGGGTTAATAACTCAATAACCTGATAACCTAATAACCTAATAACTCAATAACCCTAATGGATGAAATTGTCTCGCCTGTTGCAGTGGTAGATGAAGATAAATGCCGTCGCAACATAAGGCATATGGCTGCAAAAGCCCGGAAAGCAGGAGTAGATTTTCGCCCTCACTTTAAAACTCATCAATCGCATGCTATTGGCAGGTGGTTTCGCGAAGCTGGTACTGAAAAGATAGCTGTTTCATCGCTTTCTATGGCTGAGTATTTTGCAAAGGATAACTGGCAGGATATTATGGTGGCATTTCCGGTTAATATCAGGGAGGTTAAAAAGATTAATGAACTGTCATCATACCTGCGTTTGGGTATTTTAATTTCTGATGCCGACATTCTGGAAGTATTGGAAGAGAAGCTGGTAAATCTTGTGGATTTCTATTTGAAAATTGATGTAGGAAGTAACCGAACCGGGTTTGACCCGGATGATAAAATTCTATTGGAAAGAGTTTTGAAGAAAGCTACCAGGAATCCACACATGAGGTTTAAGGGCTTTGTTGCACATGCAGGGCATACTTACCATATATCATCTCTGAATGATGTTCAGAAAATCTTTATCAAAGGGGCAGAAACCCTTACAGAACTAAAGGATTACTTTCGAAAGGATTATCCCGGAATTATTGCATCATGGGGAGATACACCCACTTGCAGCCTGATGAATGAATTTCCCGGTATCGATGAGATCAGACCAGGTAATTTTGTCTTTTACGACCTTATGCAATACCATCTTGCATCCTGCGACTGGGATCATATTGCTATGGTTGTGGCAACTCCGGTTGTGGCAAGACATCAGCAACGAAACGAAATTGTACTTTACGGAGGTGCGGTTCATCTTTCAAAGGATTTTATTGAGATGGATGATAAAATAGTTTACGGAGAAGTAGTAAGATTTGTTAATAAAGGATGGGAACCTTTTCCGAAACCAATATATGTAAATCGCTTGTCGCAGGAACATGGAATTTTTTATTGTCCGGAAGAATACCGGGAAGAATTTTCACCGGGCACGCTGGTAGGTGTTGTTCCGGTTCATTCTTGTCTTGCAGCTGATTTGCTCAGAAATTACTTTGAAATAAACGAAGGTGTGTTTCTTAATACTTAGTGTTTCTCATGGATTTCAAAAAGATTCAGACATCTTTAAAAAGTTTTCAGGTGGATTGAAAAAAATCTGAAAAAGGATTTGGGAATAAAAAAGTATTGCCTATCTTTGCAGTCCTTAAAAATCAGGTACTGAAAAATTTACGAATTAAGCAAGATCGGGTTGTTAATACAGCCTTTCAGATAAAAACCGGCAAGTAAAGTATTCACAGCAAAATATAAAAAATAATGAAAAGGACATATCAACCTTCCAGAAGACGCAGGAAAAACAAGCATGGTTTCCGTGAAAGAATGGAAACTGCCAATGGCCGAAAAGTTCTGGCTTCAAGAAGAGCAAAAGGAAGAAAAAGACTTACTGTTTCCAGCGAGAAAACTCATAAGTAAGATTTGGTTAATAAATAGATTTTGGTTAAAAGAGGTTGTTTCAGTCATATGGAACAACCTCTTTTTCATTGTTCTA
This sequence comes from Bacteroidales bacterium, assembly GCA_019429055.1. GTDB lineage: Bacteria > Bacteroidota > Bacteroidia > Bacteroidales > UBA7960 > SKVR01. The sequence goes on along the minus strand of JAHYJP010000035.1, from coordinate 5,258 downwards.
TAAGTACTTCAAACAAAGCCCCGTTGATTGTCAGGCTGATTATATTTTTTTCTTACTTTTGTTTTCTTTGCAACAAAACCGCATTAAGCCGGTAATGTATTGAAATACAGAGTATGTCCCAAAGGTGGTTGCGTAAAAAAACTCTGCATAAATTTTGCACGTATGTCATTAATAAGAATCATTGCTACATTTATACTCATCTATCTTATCTTTCGCCTTTTTACCACATTGGTGCTTCCATGGCTGATAAGATGGTATCTGAACCGTTTTAAAAAGAAATTTTACGAACGGAACCCCCATTTGCACCAGGAAGAGGAGCAGCCCCGCAAAGGCCGGTCAAAAGTAAAAATTACCTATAAACGTTCAGATCAAAGGAATAGATCACTCGATGATGTGGGAGAATACGTTGATTTTGAGGATATCGATGAAGAAAAAAAACAAAAAGAGAGTAACAAGGAAAAGCATTAATTAAATAAGTTCAATTTTAACTATCATGCAAAAGTCAGACCTGAAAAAATTATTGCCCTATATCGGTTCACTGTTAATTTTCCTGATCCTAAGTATTGCATACGTAAGTCCTGTGCTTGAGGGTAAAAGACTGTTACAGTCTGATATCGTTAAGTTCGAAGGCATGGCAAAGGAGATCAAGGATTTCCGCGAAGAAACAGGTAAAGAAGCTCTCTGGACAAACTCCATGTTTGGCGGAATGCCTGCATTCCAGATATCAGTGAGATATTCCAACAATATTGCCGTTTACCTGCACCAGATATTTACTCTTGGGCTGCCAAGGCCGGCGGATATGATCTTTCTGTATTTTGCCGGCTTTTTTATTTTTCTGCTGGTTCTGAAAGTGAATGTCTGGGTGGCATTTCTGGGGGCATTGGCTTTTGCCTTCTCATCGTATCATTTTATAATAATCGAAGCCGGCCATAATTCCAAAGCCCTTGCCATTGCGTATATGGCGCCTGTATTGGCTGCAATTATACACACTTTCAGGGGGCATTATTATTCCGGAGGGATATTGTTTGCAGTTTTTCTGGCTTTGCAGCTTTACTCCAACCACCTGCAGATCACCTACTATTTGCTGATCATTGTTGTGTTTTATGGAATTTTTGAACTGGCTGAACATTTCAGACAAAAAAAGCTTCCCGGCTTTTTGAAAGCCAGCGGAGTTCTGGTGGCGGCTGCCATTATTGCTATCGGCGTTAATATTGGAAATTTCTGGTCGACCTATAGTTATACAAAACATACCATGCGTGGTGGTACTGAACTTACTACTGACACACGAACCAACACTTCAGGCCTCGATCCCTCATATATTACCCAGTGGAGCTACGGCATTGAAGAAACACTTACTCTTCTTATACCCAATGCAAAAGGAGGGGCAACTTCACCACTGCTTTATGATGAATTGATTGCTGCCCAGCAGGGCAGTCCCCGTGAACAAAGAGAAGCCCGTGAAGTTCTCGACAGTTACTCTCCTTCGTTTGTCAATTTTATTATTGAAGGCCTGCAATCGGGCAATTACATCAATAAATACTGGGGCAATCAGCCCTTTACATCAGGTCCGGTTTATGCAGGTGCTGTTGTGATGTTCCTTTTTATACTTGCACTGTTTTTTGTAAAGGGACCCATGAAATGGGGATTCCTGGCGGCCATAGTCCTTTCCATCCTGCTGGCTTGGGGGAAAAACCTGATGTGGTTTACGGAGTTTTTCATCAATTATGTGCCTGGTTATAACAAGTTCAGGGCGGTGAGTATGACACTGGTCATTGCCGAATTGTGTATACCGGCACTCGCATTCCTGGGAATGTACAAATGGTATGAAAACCCCGATCTGATCAAAGTGAAGAGCAAACCTTTTTACTGGGCTTTAGGATTAACCGGCGGACTTCTGGTATTGCTTTACCTGATGCCCAATGTATTCCTGAGTTTTTATACACAACCGGAAAAAGCTGTTGTTCAGTCCATTGATGATCCTGCAATGCTTATGCATTTTCAGCAGGTTGAGCAGATAAGAATCGGGATCTTCAGGGCCGACACGCTTCGAAGCCTTGTTTTTATTTTGCTGGCAGCTGGAGTAATCGCATTGTTTTCTCTGAAAAAGATCAAGAAAGGTGTATTCGTTGGTTTGATTGCAATTTTAATTGTTGCTGATATGTGGCCGGTAAACCGCAGGTATTTTGATGATTCATCATTTGTTCCCAAGCGCCAGGTGGAAAATCCTTATCAAATGACCCGCGCGAATATGGAGATTTTACAGGATGATGAGTTGCATTTCCGTGTTTATAATCTTACCGTAAGCAGCTTTAATGATGCATCAACCAGTTGGTTCCACAGATCCATTGGCGGCTATCACGGCGCAAAATTGCAGCGTTACCAGGAGCTTATAGATTATCATATTACACAGGGCAATATGGAAATACTCAATATGCTCAATACACGCTATTTCATTGTTCCTGACCAAAACCGTCAGCCGGCTGCAAGTTTCAATGAAGATGCACTGGGCAATGCATGGTTTGTGAAAGAAATTGAATGGGTAGCAAATGCAGATGAAGAAATTGAGGCTTTGTATGATTTTGATCCTGCTGAAAAAGCAATCATTGACCAACGGTTTGAGGATAAAGTTGATCCAACACAATTAAGGTTTGATGGCCTTGGGCAAATTGAGCTGGTACATTATCAGCCTAATAAACTAAGATATACTTATAGTGCCCGTGCTGATCAGCTTGCAGTTTTCTCTGAAGTTTATTACCCTGACGGTTGGAAAGTATTCATAAACGGTGAAGAAGCCGACCATTTCAGGGTGAATTATATACTTCGTGCTATGGTATTGCCGGCGGGCCAGAATAATGAAGTTGAATTCAGGTTTGAGCCACGTTCTTATTATACCGGTCAGAAAATCGCTATTGTTTTCAGTATCATTATGGTTCTTACGGTTCTGGGATTTCTTTATCTGAAATTCAGAAATGGATTTAAGAAGAAAGAAGTTGTTGCTGATGATCAGCTCTAAAAGCCTTTATTAATGAAGGCTTTCGGATTATTTCCAGGTTTTGTTTTAACCCTCTGGAGTTTGAGTTATGAAGAAGGTACTTATTCTTACTTACTATTGGCCTCCGAGTGGCGGTCCCGGTGTACAACGCTGGCTGAAGTTTGTGAAGTATCTTCCTCAACTCGGCTATGAGCCGATTGTCATAACTGTTGATCCTGCAAAAGCTACCTATCCCATAACCGATGAATCGCTTCTTAAGGAAGTCCCTGAAGGACTAACAGTCATTCGTACATCTACCCGTGAGCCTTATGGATTGTACAAAAAACTTTCCGGCAGAAAACAGGTGCCCTACTCTGGTTTTACCAACGAAGTATCAGGCGGATTTTTCAGTAAAATTTCCCGTTTCATCAGGGGAAACCTTTTTGTACCGGATGCACGCATAGGCTGGAACTCATTTGCCATTAAAAAAGCAGCTGAAGTTATCAAAAACCAGAAAATCGAAGTTTTTATTACAACAAGCCCGCCCCATTCTACCCAGCTTGCCGGTTTGGAATTAAAGAAAATGTTTCCCGAAATCCGCTGGATTGCCGATCTGCGCGATCCCTGGACCGATATCTTCTATTACAACAAGATGCTGCATCTTCCGTACATAAAAAAGAGAGATCAGGAATTTGAAAAAAATGTACTTAGAAATGCTGATTCCGTAATAACGGTAAGTGATTTCATCAGTAGGATATTTTCGGAAAAACCGGGTTCAGATTGCAAAGGTAAAGTACATGTTATAACTAACGGGTATGATCCTGATGACTTTCTAAAAACAGATGTAAAACGTGATCCGGAATTCTTCACCCTGGCTTATGTTGGAACCATTTCAGATGAATATCTGCTTTCGGGCCTGGTCAATGCTTGTGAAAAAGCCAGAGAGAAGCTTGGAAATAAATTCAGGGTTATGTTTACCGGCAATATTTCCAGCAGATGGAAGGAACCCCTGGAGAATAAATTGGGCAATTCTGTTTTCTTCAGTGGTCATGTTGATCATCATGAGGCAGTTAAAAGGATGCAAATGGCTGATATGCTGTTGCTGGTAATACCGGAAATAGAACATAATGAAGGCATTATAACAGGAAAATTGTTTGAATACCTTGCAGCATCAAGGCCTGTGCTGGGTATCGGCCCTTTGAACGGAGATGCTGCCAGGGTGCTGGAAAAAACAGCAGCAGGTAAAATGTTCTCGTATAACGATCATAAAAATATTTCTGCATTTATTCTTCAATATGCCTTGAAAGAGAAGGAGTGGCTTCCTGATCAGGACCAGATCAATAAATTTTCGCGCAAAGCACAAACCGAAAAACTGGTTCAACTGATGGAGAGCAATCGGAAATAAAAATTGATCTTTTTGATTCTTTTTACCTGAAGGTAAATTGATCTTAATCTTTCCTGCAAAAAAAATATGCCCAATAAGTCGGGACTGTTTGTTAAATTTTTTTACTTTCGGATGTCAATCAAAAAAAACAGAATATCATGAGCGAAAAGAACGAAAAGAATTTTGATTTTAATGAGTTTATTGCAGGATCAATACACTCATTGCGCAATCCAAAAGGTTATTTCTCAACCTTTTCAGTTACAGGAGGCTATACAGAACCTGTTATCAAGGCTTTGATATACAGTGTGATTGCAGCCGTTATAAATTATATCTGGTTTATTGCCGGATTAAACGTGGCCGGATTTGGTCTATGGGGAGCAGCTTCAGGGCCAATGGTTCTTTTAGGGGGAGCTATTGGAGGTGTAATCGGACTTTTTATCGGTGGAGTAATTATGCTCATCATTTCAGCCATATGCAGTGGCAATACCGATTATGAAGCCAATGTAAGGGTTGTGGCCTCGTTAATGGTACTTTCACCCATTAATGCATTGCTGGGTTTCCTGTTCATTATTTCATCAGGCCTTGCTGCCCTTGTAAGTCTGGCAGTAAGTGCTTATGGTCTCTGGATGATGTACAATGCCCTTGTACTATCCTTAAAAGCAAAGGAAAGTACTGCAAAGGTGCTGGTAATTATTTTACTGGTCATAGTTGCACTGGGTACCTTCGTGGGAATGATAACCAGCACAGCAGTAAATAACTTTTCTACATATTGATTAGTTAAAACGGAATTTTGTTTTGCAATTTCGTTTTCTTAGGGGTCAAGTATTACTAGTTTTTTTGTAATGATACCCTTTCTGCTTACTGACTGTATAATGTAAACCCCCTGTGGCACATTACTCAGGG
>JAHYJP010000278.1 GCA_019429055.1 Bacteroidales bacterium | reverse complement strand
GGGGGGCTGTGGGTGTCATTTCGAAGCGCTTGCGCTGAGAAATCTCTTATATTTCATTGGATTTAGATTGCTTGCGCTGAGACCACGAAGTAGCAGCGAAGCTAAATCTATTATTTTCCATGGGTAGAATGCTTGTGCTGAGACCACGAAGTAGCAGCGAAGCAAAAACCAAAAATTTATCAAACTAACTTATCTTTATAATTAATTCGGTTTTTGTATTGGACTCTTTAAGAAACCACACCATATTATGACCTATCCAAAGCGAAACTATTATGTCTACATCGTTACCAACATTGGAAAAAATGTTTTGTATGTGGGAGTTACCAATTCTTTGGCAAGAAGAATAAATGAGCATTATGCCGGGCAAATTGAAGGTTTTACAAGAAAATACAAATGCAAGTACCTGGTTTATTATGAGCATTATAATGACATTGAAATGGCGATATCAAGAGAGAAACAAATTAAAAAATGGGGTAAAGCGAATAAAACCAAACTCATTGAAAAGCTGAATCCTGATTGGAAGTTCATGAATGATGCGGTTGATGGTATTGAAAGGATGTATCAGTAGAAATTAATACCCTTCAAGAGATATGCTATGCCGGGCTTAAGATTCCTCACTACGTTCGGAATGACAAGGCTCATATGGGAGAATAAGGGGGGCTGTGGGCGGCGCTGCGCGCCGCCCACAGCCCCCCTCTTTTTGGGTGGAGCGGGTGTCATTTCGAAGCGCTTGCGCTGAGACCACGAAGTAGCGCGAAGCTAAATCTATTATTTTCCATGGGTAGAATGCTTGTGCTGAGACCACGAAGTAGCAGCGATTCTAAATCCCTTCTTTTCCAAATTGTTTAGTCCTTCCCAGCCCACTCTTGCAGATAAGACCACGAAGTAGCCGGGCCTAAGATTCTTCATTTCGTTCGGAATGCCCATAATCAGTCTGTTATTCGTTTAAATGGTTAGGCAACAGATTGTCAATGGCCCATATTTCGCATGGATTCATGCGGGGACCCATGTTGAAGAGGGCGCTGCTACCGTCGGGGTGCAGGGAAATGAAAAGAAAATCTTCGGGAATAGATACAATTTTACGGCTTTCGCCAGTGGCAATATTAAACGACCACAGTTCAGGATCACGCTGAACATTTCTTTCATCTAACTGGCTTTTGATAAAGAAAACCTGATCGCCTTCAAAGGAAAAAGTCCTGCTGATTACTTCGGGGGCATTTATTGTCAGCAGCGTGACGGGTTCCGGATTGTCTTCTTCCAGGTCAATTAAGAACAGATCTGAGCGTCTTTCAATAGTCGATCTGCGGGAAAAAGCAAGCATGTTTTGGTCATTGGAACTAACCAGCCGGAACATGGGGGATCCGGCGTCCAAATTATCGCTGCTTTCTGCCGGGTCAAATAACACAGTCTCCACTCCGGTTTCCATGTTTCTTTTTGCAAAAATAACTTTTAAATCAACGTAATTTCCCCGCAAAAAATACATGTATTTCCCATCCTGTGACCATACAGGATCAATAAAATAACCGTTTATTCCACCTTCAATGGTGTCGGTTACCTGGCCGGTTGTTGTGTTCAGGATAAACAATGCATAATGTCGCTGGCGATCTTTCATGTAAATGGTATTAAGAACCACAGATTCATTATCGGGTAACCAACTGATATAATCAAAAAACGTTGTTACATCCAGCACGACCTCCCGTTCAAATCCGGATTCCATATTCTGGATGACCACTGCTTTTGAATACTGCATCGGTCGCTGTTGCCTTGCTGATACATAAGCGACATATTTACCATCGTTTGAAAAAGCGGCTGCCCTGTTTGCTCCCTCAAAGCGTCTGGAGATCTTCACGGTAGGCCCAAAGGGTTCAGGGTCATCAGGCTTAAATGCAGCAGTGTAAACATCGCGCCCTCCCGAATCAAGGCCATAGTAAAGAGAGCCTGCCTGTGTTATCCTTATGGGTGTGATTGCCTGGCTGATATCGGTTTTCAGCATTATAATCTCACCTGCAATCCTGCCATTCTTTACTGGGATAGCATAAATGGCGTTTACACCGGTGCGGTTGCTGATGAATACAAGTTGTGTACCATCGGGTGTCCAGTCAAATACAAAATTTTCTGAAGGATGGGTAACCAGTTCATAATGTTCTTTGGTAGCGAGGTCAATGGTGTAAATATTCATACAATTATTTATTTCACAGTAAGAACGTTCGTATGCCAGGTATTTCCCATTGGGCGAGAAAGCAGTATGCATGGGTAGAAAATACTCTTCAAATAATTTCAGCTTCCTGTAGGTTTTCTTTTCCATGTCATACAGACCCAAGATGTAATTACCTTCATTATTTGTAGTGATCAAAGCAATGTATTCCCCATCAGGAGACCATGCAATAGTTGACAAAAAAATAAAACCTGAATCCATAAGCACTTTTACCTCACCGTTTTCCAGGTTGAGCATCCTGAATTCGCACGATTGGTCTTGATTATACCAGGTATATACAATGTGTTTTCCATCAGGCGAAAAGAATGGAATGAGCGCACCGCCGTCCGTTTCGGGTCCTTTGTGGGTAAGTAGTCTTTGCTCCCTGGTTTCCAGATCAAGCAGGGCCAGATGGTTTGTTGACGGATCGGTAAATGCAATATATTTCTCATCATGAGAAAGCTGAGTCCAGCCACACATTTCGGGACCCTGCCAGATCCTGCGGGTAATTATTCCCTTATATTCAGACGGCCTGGTACGTACGGTGAGTGCCATCAAACGCACCCGTGCCTCATTAACCACTTCGCGCTGATCGCCGTAATCTTCAAGGATGCGTTTGTATGCTTTTTCGGCTTCTTCTTGCCCAAGTTTCTCATAGCAGCGGCCAGCCATGAGCAAGGCACGTGAAGCAAGAGACTTGTTGTGGGGATGTTCAGAAACCAGTTTTTCGAACAGCTCAATGGCTGCAGAAAAATCACCCATGGCCTCCATCTGGAAAATCCCTTCCTGGTAAAGTCTTTGTGCCGCATCATTTTGCGCATGCATTGGGGTTAACATGCAGATCATCAATGCGGAATAACAAAAAACAGCTAATTTTTTCACCCTGGTTCTTTGATTTGATAATGCATTATTTTTTTGCCATTTACTTATTAAGGTTATCAATGGCCCAGATCTCGCATGGATTATTATGGAGCCCCATGTTAAAAACGGCCGTTTTTCCATCAGGGTGCAGTGAAAAAAGCCGGAACTCTATAGGAATATCTATTATTTTCCGGGCTTCTTCGCTGATAATGTTGATCGAGCATAGCTCAAAATCACGCTGAACATTTTTCTCGTCCAGTCTGCTTTTTATGAATACAACCTCTTCTCCATCAAATGACAGGGCTCTTCTGATAACTTCGGGATAATAAACAGTA